>NZ_WKZF01000009.1:0-56064 GCF_009678325.1 Finegoldia sp. BIOML-A1 | reverse complement strand
TTTGATTCCACCTGATTCACCTGATAAGTATTCTAGTACTAATTTTATTTTAAATTCTTTTGTATATTTTGGCATACGAAAACCCCTCCATCCGTATTCCGGATTTTGGGGTTCAGGTCATTTATAGATTATCTACTTCTTTTTTTCTATTAATTTTTATTGTCTTAGGTTAGTAATAAATGATGATGGAATTTTATCGTTGTTTTGAAATTCTTTTTTCCACATTTCTGCATAATTTCCTATTGCCCATTCACTCATTATAATAGAATCATCTTTCGTAATTGGTATACTACCTATTAATTTATTATCGTTAGAATAATCATAAATTAATATTTCATCCGTCGTTTGAACTATTAGTATTCTTTTATCAGGAGAAGAATATGCATCTATCGCACTGCTCTTTAAATTTTTTATAGATTGCCAATTCATAGATAATTCATCTGGTGATAAATTCAAATGTGAAACGATGTTAAGTATTACATTTTTCAACTTAATCTCATTATTTTCTTTGAATGTATATTGTGTTTGATAATTCCATTTACCAGAATTTCTTACAATTCCAATATTTTTGTAATCTTCATTTTTATCGTTTAAAGAAATTTCGGAATTTGAATCTGTTGATTCTTCTGCTATAGAATTCTTTAATACATTTACAGCCTCTTTACCACCGATTTGATCAATATTAAGTTCATTATTATTGCTCATTTTATCTATATCATATATAGAATAATATTCAAATTGATCCTTATTTCTCATGATTGAAATGTATTCTGGACCTAGGTATGTTATTTCTGCAGATGTGTCAAATTCCAATTTTTTATTTTCTTTAGAATTATCTCCTGAATAAACTGGCTTAGCTAAGAATTGCTCTACATAGTTATTATCAAATTCATTCTTTTTGTATTCCATAGTCCAGAACCCATTTTTTCTAGGGAAAAACAATGCAGATGTTTGATAAATCTGTGCGCGATTTTTCTTGTCGATATCCAATAAAATAGTCCTATAAGATATATCACTTTCATCATTTCTTACAACTTTATTTTTGATTCCAATTAAAAGAGCAATATTTTCTTTGTCTTTTAAATTGTTTCCTTTATTTTCATAATATTTACTCTCATAGGTTGACTGATAATTCTCAATAAAAGTTCTGCTGACTTGATTTTCAGTTTTTTTCATGTAATAAAGCACTCCGTTGTATGGTAAAATTATATTGTTTTTATCCATTACAACAACATCTTGATAAAACTTGCTGCCATCAGAAATTGTAATGACCATTTTCTTATCTTTAGAAAATTTCTTACTTATATTTTCATCGCTTGTTTTTTTACTTAGATAATTTTGTAAACTGACAAATTTAGACGAAAATTTAGGGTTTATAGTAAATCTTTTTCCAAAAACAACTATAGATTCATCGACGTAAAGTTTACCTATTTCATCCGAAACTTTGGATTTAGAATCAGAAAAGCTTTCTTTCTTATCAATTTGCCACACACCTGCTGCGACCAATAAATTATTTTCTGGAACTTTAATATTTTCAACTGCAGATTGTTCTTTATTTCTGAACAGTATGAAAACAATCAACAAAATTAAAACTATCGTACCTACCAAAATACTAGTTGTCTTTTTCATTTTCATCATCTCCTAATGGCAATGTAAACGAAACTGTAGTTCCTTCATCTAATTTAGATTTAATCATCAATTCTCCCTTGTGAAGTTTTACTATTTCCTCACAAATAGAAAGCCCCAAACCTACATGAGAATTCGAATTGGATCCTTTGTAAAATTTTCCAGTTACAAGTTCTATTTCTTCAAATGAAATTCCAATCCCTGTATCTATTATAGATACTTCTGCAAATTTTTCCGTTTTTTCAATATTAATAATTATCGTTCCTTTTTCTGGAGTAAATTTTATAGCATTATCTAAAATATTAATGAAAACTTGCTTGATTCTATCTTCGTCAAATGTAGCGATGAGTTCTGGACTTTCATAATTTAATATCAAATCAATTCCTTTTGAACGAACTTTAGGAATTAATTGGTTTTTGATATGTTCTGCTAATTCAATTAAGTTTTGTTTTCTCTTAACTATTGAAATTCTTCCGGAAGTAAATCTCGAAAAATCAAGTAACTCCTCAACCATATTTGTAAGTCTGTCGCATTCGCTATCGATTATGTCAATTCCCATAGTTGTTGTTTCTAAATCTGAAGGATCATATTTTAATGTTTGTGCCCATCCTTTTATAGAAGTTAACGGTGTTCTCAATTCATGTGACACACTTGAAATAAATTCGTTTTTCAATTGTTCTTTCTTGTTAATATTGTCCGTCAATAAATTCAAAGTCATTCCAAGTCTTCCGATTTCATCTGCATCATTTTCTTTTGCTCTTACTTCCAAATCACCTTTAGCCATTCTCTCAGCAGTTTTTGCAAGACTATTTATTGGTTTGATAATGCTTTTAGTTAAAATTTTACTCAATAAAATACTGAATAATATTACCAAAAATCCGAACAAAGCGAACGATACTGACTTCACTCTTATTGCCCTGTCTACTTCTTTTAAACTTGAAATGTATCTTAAAACTCCGACTTGTTTTCCCCTGGATTCAAGTGGTACTGAAACAGAAATAATATTTGAATCAGAATAACTAACTTTTCCAGTGTATCTTCCACTTTGACCATTTATCGCGCTAACTACATCAGATGTTTCTATTTTTTCACCCAAATTAGGGCTTGCTATTGAGTCAAACACGACAACTTGATTATTATCCAAAATTTGCACTTGGCAGTCAGTTTGTCTGTAAAATTGGTTTTTGTCTTCGGCAATTACTTCATCTAATTCATAGTCTGCCATATAAGAACTATATAAATTAGTAGAGTACCTTATTTCGTTATTCAAAACACCTTCCATTGTAGAATAATAATAAAACTTAGTAGCATAAATCGAAAATATAACAAGTATTATCGCGGTAATACTTGTTAAAAATACAAAGGAATACATTATTTTGTTTTTAATACTCATTATTTTTTATTTTCCCATCTGTAACCAACTCCCCAAACTGTTACAATATATTTTGGATGAGTTGAATCTTCTTCAATTTTACTTCTCAATCTTCTCATATTTACATCAACAATTTTAGCATCACCTATAAAATCTTCACCCCATGCTTTATCCATCAATTCATCTCTAGTAATTGCTTTTCCAGGATTTTGCATCAAAAGCTTTATTATGTTAAGTTCTGTTGGAGTCAATGTAATTTCTTTTCCATTTTTATAAAAAGTTCTCGAATACATATCAAGTTTGAATGTTTCATCTTCAATAATTTGACTATTGTTTTGTTTTTGTGGACTTCTTCTCAAAACAGATTTTATTCTAAGTATCAACTCACGCGGATTAAATGGTTTTGTCAAATAATCGTCTGCTCCTCTTTCAAGTCCTTCAATTTTATCGTTATCTTGAGTTTTTGCAGTCAACATTATAATAACAATATCCGGAAATTTATTTCTTAAAATTTTACAAACTTCAAATCCGTCAATCCCAGGAAGCATTATATCTAAAACAGCTACATCTGGCTTGTTTAATTCTGCTAATTCTACGCCTTTTTCTCCAGACTCAGCTTCTAATATTTCAAATCCTTCTCTTGATAAATTTATTTTTGTAAATTGTCTTATATTATCTTCATCTTCCACTAAAAGAACTTTAATACTCATATCACACCTCATGTATTATTATAACTCATAATTTAGCTAATTCAATTGATTTACATAATTGTTAAGAAAAACCTCAACCTCTTGTTCGCAATTTTGGTCGTAATTTTTTTCAATAATGTATCCTTTTCTTAAATTTACAAGAATCATTTTAATATTTTTGTTGTATTTTTTGTTCAAAACATAAGAATAAAACTTCAATTGCATGTGGTATTTTTCGTACAAGTATTCTTGTGATTGTGAACTAATTTTATAATCATAAACTTTTATTTCTTCATCACAAAATTCCACTCTATCCATAAATCCAGATATCATAAGATTCTCGTACAATAAATTAAAATCCATTTCATTTTTATAATTTGAAAAATCTGTTATGAAATAGTTAAAGTTTTTAGTTGCGACATTGAAAATTTCCTTCTCATCTTCATTTAAGAAATCTACTTCTTTTATACATGGATAATTACTTCCGTCAGATAATTTCGCATACATATGAACCAAATTACCAAGTAATATATAATTTATTGAAGATTTTTGAAGATTACTATCAAAAATTTCTTCATTGGAATTTAAAATACTTGTAATACCAATTGGAATAAGTTTTTCGACTTTTACTTTCTTTGGTTCTGGTATATCGAATTTTGTTTGTATTTTTTCGAGTAAAAAAGATTTCTCATTTAATTCTAAAAATCTTATACTTCCTCTTTGTTGCAAGTCCTCAATGTATGGACTTATTTGTTTGAAATGTCCTGATTTTTTTGAATTCGAAAATGATAATTCTTTTTTTGCACGTGTGAATGCCGTATAGTATACGTTGTCAACTTCGTAATCTTCCTCTTCTTCAATTAATTTCTTAACTTTTATCATTCTGAATTTTGAAAAAGGAAAATCTAGCACGAATTGCATCTGAATGTTTTCGTTGTCTATAAATAATAAAAATTTATCTTTGTTAATTGATGGCTTTGACAAATTATCCACTATGACCTTACTAAAACCTAATCCCTTTGATTTGTGAATAGTCATAAGTTTTACCAAATCACTGTGTTCATCTTCAAAAGACATTTGATATAAGTTAGTATTATTTTCAAAATAATCTACAAAATCTTCTATACTATAGTTGTTGGCATCAAATTGCTTTGCAATTTCCAAAAATTTAATTATATTTGCCTTTGCTTGAAGATCATTAAATAATCCTAAGTAGTCAATCTGTTCAATGTAATTAGACATTGAATCGTAAATCGTATATTTTGTAAGATTTTCCGTAAAATCTACAACTTGTTCATCAATTTTTTTCATAGTAGATTGATAGTTATCTGTTTGATTCAATATTTCATTGTAACCCACATCATATACATTAGATAGTATTCCTACTTTACTTATGTCATCACCATATCGTGCGTATTTTATGAACTGAATCAGATTTAATATTTCTCTGCATTCTTCAAGTCCTTGTTTGTCGAAAATATAATAAGGAATATTTCTATTTGCTAATCTTTTTTCGTATTCCGAGAAATCATTCTTAGTTCTAGCTAAGATAGCAGTGTCTTTAAAATTATCTTCATTGATGTATGAAACCAAGATATCTGCGGAATCATCTTTTGTTTTTGCGTCCTTATTGTTGAGTTTAAATTCATCTCTTCCGATTACTTCTCCCAATTCATTAACTGCGACTAAGCTATCGTATCTATCCTTCATTTTATTAGAATAAATGTAATTAATAGGCTCCATTATATTTGGATGAGTTCTATGATTTTCATAAAAAGTGATGTCTTTTCCGCCACTTTTTTTTATGTCTTCTCTGGTTTTTTCAAATACTTTTATGTTAGCTCCCCTAAAACTATATATGGCTTGTTTCGGATCACCAACTACGAAAAGATTATTTCTATCCAAAGCCTCATTGTCGCTGCACAGTGTATAAAAAATATCTCTTTGTAGATTTGATGTATCTTGATATTCATCTATCATAAAATATTTATATTTTTCTTTACACGATTTTAGAATATCACCATTTTCCAGAGCTTTTTTACACATTATTTCAATATCGTTAAAATCTAAGAAACTTTTTTCATTCTTTTTTATTGAATATTCTCTATTAACTTCTATCAAAATATTGAAAAAACCTTCGTACAAATCTATATAATCTTTTTCTTTATTTGAAAGTATCGCATCAATTCTTTTGTTCACTTCATCAATTAGTTCCTGAACATTTTCTTTCTTGCTCTCTCCAAGATTGTCAAAACTTTCTAACAAAAATCTAGTATATTCTGGAATTTCCAAAATTTGTTTATCATCATGCAAAAATTTATATAGTCTACTATTTTTCGTAAGTCCTTTGATATTATCTGATTCTTCTCTTAGATCAAATAGATAACTTTTTATTCCGATAATATCCTCATCGTCAACATTTCTAAGATTAGTTAGTTGAAGAATTGTTTCTCTTTTAATAACTTCAAAGTCTATGTTATTCGTCCTTAATTTATTGAAAGAATCTCTGATAATTTTAAGTGTGTCTGAATATGAAATATCTAACACATTGCCAAGCTTCTTGATAAAATCAATTCTATATTCTAATATTTCGTCAAAAATTTCATTAATCATTTTATTTGCTTGATCATCTTCAATGATTTGAAAGCTAGGATCTATGGATAAATAGTACGAATTATCTGATACAATTTTTTTACAAAAAGATGAAATGGTAGATACATTTATGTCGTCAATTAGTCTGGGATTGTTTAGCTTTTGAATAATTCTATCCTTCATTTCATCAGCAGCTTTGTTCGTAAAAGTAATGCACACGATACTTTTAATGTCGATACCTTTTTCGTACATATATCTAAATCTTTCAGAAACTACTTCTGTTTTACCAGTTCCTGCACCTGCATTTACACAAACATTTTGATTTATCGTTGAATAAGCTAATTTTTGATTGTCGCTGAATTTAATCATTGCTAGCTTTCCCTTCTGTGTTTTTTAATTTGCAAATTTTATTAAAATCACAATATTTACAAGAATTGTCATCACTTGCTTTTACAAATAAGTTCTTATTCCTAATATTTTCTCTGAATTCTTTTACTTTCTGAATCATAATTTCATCCAACTGATCCTTTGAAACATTTTGAAGATATTCATATTCTTCATTATCTCTAATGCTTTTGTATTTACAACTTACAACATCACCGTACGAAGAATATATTGCAAATTGAAATCCTTTGTTTTTGTCCAAATCTTTAGCTTTCCTGAAACTATTTTTCGATAATTTATAGTCTATTAATCTAATTTTACCTGAATCTGTTCTATCAACCCTGTCAATTCTTCCAATAAATTTGGTGTTTTCATCTAAACTAACAATAAAATCTTCTTCTAATTTATAAGGGTAAAACTTTTCAGATTCGTTTTTCATATTGTAAATATCAGTTCGAATAAAGTCTTTTAGTTTTTTCAAATACTTTTCGTAATCAAATTCATTTTCCTTAATATCAGTGTTTAATCCGAACTTTTCAAAAGAATTTCTGAGTAATTCATCCAAACTTGAAACATCTAACTCACATTTGCTATCTATAGCATCTCTTATTTGCGAAATATTTATTCCGTAAAATTCTTCCAATGTGTTGTGCAAAATAGTTCCAATATCCAATTGTCTAGACTTTATTTGCGGTTTAAGCTTCAAATAATATCTAAAATAAAACTTCATTGGACATTCAAAATATGTTTCAAGCTGAGTTGAAGATAATTCTTTCTTCAATATATATTGTGTCGTTTTGTCATCTACTTCAAAATCAGAAATATTCTTTGAGGATATTCTGCTTTCTATTCTATTTAAATGTTGTTTCAAAGAATATTTCTCATAAGCTGACACGCTGTGAAGTTTTTTTGTGTCAATTTTTTTGATATTTTTCATGTTAATTTTCTTTATCTTTTGACTTGATTTTATGTTCTTTTCCAAAATCAATCTTGATTTTATGTTGCTCTCAGTATTGTAAGACAGATAAATTTTTTTATTCGCTCTATTTATAGCATCAATAAATCTGTCAATATTTCTTTTTCTATTTTCTGCGTCTGACAAAATGTCGATTCCTCTTTTTTGTAGAAATTCTATATTATCTTCATTGTTAAAGAAATCATAATTAATTTTTCCTGGAATCACATCATCATTCATATTAACTACGTATAAAACATCGTAGTTTGAAAGTCTAATATCCGTAAGGGAATATATTCTAATTCCATCTACTAAATAATCTGTAGAATCAACCTTCAAATTTTTTATCAAATCCATCAAATAAGAGTTAATATTTTTCGATTTTTTAACAAGTTCAGCATGATTTTTATACAAATCCTCAAGTATTATCAAAAGTTTTTCAGAAAATAAATTAAATCCTTTATCATAACTTTCTTTTTTTTGAATTATTGCTATAAGATTAGCTAAAACATTAATGTTTGTTTCTATAAAATATAAATAATACGATTTAATCTCTTTTAAAATTTGTAAATTAGTTTCATAATTAACATTTACTTTCAAAATTTTAACTAAATCTTCCCAATCATCAAACTCAAAATCTGACAATATACTTCTGAACGTGACTTTATCCTTCAAATCAAATTCTATAAAACAACTATCTAGTGTAGAAAAAATATATTGCTTTAAAGTTTTCGTATTATCAAGTAGATTAATTATATCTAAGAAAAATTTGTAGTCACGATAAGAAATATAATCATCTCCAAAAACTGGAATATCGTGTAATTTCAAGGAATTCAATATTTCCCTTTTTGAGGAATCTTTTTCTAAAAGAATTGCCATTTTATTATAATCATAAGTGTATGAATCTTTTGATATTTCATTAATTAGCCTGTCTTTTTCCAAAATTTCATTGGTTAATTTAACTACCTTCTTTTCAATGAATTTATTTGGTTTTGATTTATCTTCATTTTGAATAACATCAAATCCAATATCACGCAATTGATTTACTAATTCACTTTTGTATTCATTATAATAATCCACGTAAATATAGACATTAACATCATAATTTTTCAACTGATTTATTACTTCCAATTCAATTGGTCGAAACTCACTAAATCCATGAATGTAAATATCCTTGTTTTTTTGAAGATTAAGATTTTTTGTGTCATAGGCATCAAATTTATCCAGAAAATTATACTGTTTCATAATGCTTTGATATTTTTCATACACTTTACTTAAAATATTTAAACTAACATTGTGACTAGAAATCTCTTCAAGCTCATCTATTTTTTTATTTGAATACTTGCATGTAGATATAAATCTTTTGGATGAATTTATCATTCCATTAGAATTGAAAAATTTATTATCCTCAAACATCCCTTCATCGATAAGTTCTTGAATTGCCAGTCTCAAAATCAAATCTGTCAAATATGTTGAAATATCTGAAGCATTTACTAGATCATCTATAGTCCAAATCTTCACGTCGCATAGCACCGATTGTTCTTTTAAAAACTTATTTCTAATATTTTTAATTAGCTTTCTATTTGGCAAAATTAAAATAAAATCAGTGTTGCCATTTCTAATTTGATTTTTTAAATAAGACATATTTTCATCAAAAAGCTTTGAAGAATTTGAATTAGTGTACACAATTCTCTTATTCATTGTAATCTCCTATGAATTCTTGTAAAATTGAGTTTTTAGGGACTATTGAATCGTCTTTTATTTCTATAAAATAATTCAAAATGGATTTTAACCTTTCAATCTCTGTAAAGTTATGACCGTTTTTGTCGTAATTTTCCACTAATTTCAAGACGTATTTTTTCAAAATATTAATTTCATAAATTAATGATGAGTCTATTATACTGTCTGCTTCATTTTGATATGGAAAAACATTAATATATTCAGCAGCGTGAACTCTTGGCCATTCAGACAATGTATCGTCTACGCTTTTATCTCTTTGAACGAAATCTCTCACCATTCTTCTCATAAGTCTCATATCTGTAGTTGATATTCTATTGTGACAATCAATACTTAGTTGTGTCAATGCTGATACATAAATTTTGTATTTGTCCTTGTCTGGAACTAGACTTGTAAGTTTTGGATTAAGTCCATGAATTCCTTCCACGATTATAATTCCATTTTTGTCAAGTTTTGTGTAAGTATCGCCATATTCTCTTTCGCCTGTGATAAAATTATAAATTGGCAAATTAACATAATCGCCTTCTAATAATCTCATTAAATCTCTGTTAAATGTTTTTAAATCAAGTGCATTAATCGATTCGTAATCCCTGTTGCCGTCTTCATCCAAAGGAGTGTCCACTCTATTTACAAAATAATTATCCATAGAAATAGGAATAGGATTTTTACCTCTTACAGCTAATTGCACAGAAAGTCTTTCAGCCATTGTGGTCTTCCCTGATGAAGAAGGTCCAGATATTTGAACTAATCTCGCATTGTTGTAAATAATCTTGTCGGCAATATATGAAATTTGATTTTCAAAATAAGCTTCATTTACGCTAACCAAAAAATCCATATTTCCATCCTGAATTTTTTCATTCAAACTTCCCACATAACCAATATCCAACATTTCAGTCCATTTTTTTGATTTATAGAATATTTTTGAGAGAGCTTTTTGTTCTTTAAATTCAGTAAATTCACCAGTTCTACTAACGCTTAATGCAACTCCTGGAAAATAATTTATAAGTTTGTAATATTTCAAAAATCTCGTAAATGGAGCTACAAATCCTTCTATACCGAAGTAATGATTGTGACATTTGTACAAATACACTTCATCCTTGTCTAAACTTTTTAATAGTCTCGATTTTTGAATGTATCCTTCCTCTTCAAAAATATCAAAAGCTTCTTTCCTGGAAACTTTTACTCTTTCAATTCTAAGATTTTGATTAATCAAATCATTCATCAATTCTCTAATTTCTTCCAAATCTCTAAAATGAATTTCGTTGTTATTTTCGAATTCAAGATACATATAGTCTCCAATTGTATATTCAACTACCAATTGATCTTCGGGAAATTTTATTTTAAATGCCAATAGCAACAGCAATATTCCTGTTCTCATCAATGTGTCTTGTGAATAAACGCTGTTTTCATTTACAAACTCAATCGTATCTCCATCATCTATACTACTCATAATATCGACAAGTTTATTGTTCTTTAATGCAACAATACTATCTTCAAAACCACGTTGAATGCCATAATCATAAATCGTCTTATCTTCATAGTCGTATATTTTGTTGTTGTTAATTATCTTAATCATATTTACTCTCCAAATCGTTCAATATTTTCTCAAATAAATCATCTCTTTTGCTTTCAAAAACCATAGATTGATATTTTTGGTATTTTTCCATTTTTTCTGGAAATATTAGCTTATACGAATGTAATAATTGAAAATTTAAATCGTACTTATTTCTGAAATATTTATTAACATCTCTGTTTCCATATTTAATATCTCCAATTATAGGGTTATTAATATGTGACAAATGAGCTCTGATTTGATGTGTCCTTCCAGTCAATAAATCTACATTGACCAGTGAATATTTCCCGAAATTTTTTACATTCCATACTTTTGTCATGCTTTTCTTTCCACTAGAATTGACCACAGATTTGTTCTTATCATTATCTTTTTCTAGCGCCAAATCAATTGTTTGGTCTTTGAGATTACCAACCACAATAGTTTCGTAAATCTTAGTAATTTCGTGTTTTTTGAATAAATCATTAAAATATTTCAAGCTATCATAAGTTTTTGCACCTACAACAATGCCAGAAGTATTTCTATCCAATCTATTTACTAAAGCTGGTGTAAATGTAGAGTTTTGTGTTGGAGTAAACTGATTTGTTTTTATCAAATAGCTTACCATCATATCCACTATATTTTTCCCATAATCTCGAGAATTAGCTGCGTGTGATAATACTCCTGTTTTTTTATTAATCAATATTAAATCATCATCTTCATAGATTATATCCAAGTTAAAATCCTCAGCGGAGTATACCTTATTATCTTGATATTTTTCAATAACTTCATCGTACAAATAAATATTTACCACGTCGTCAATTTTCAGATTATAATCAGGTTCTGTCCTTTTTTTATTAACTTTTACTTTTTTAGTTCTGATAAGTTTTTGGATATAATTTTTGCTCATTTTTGGCATCAATTTCATAATAAACCTATCTACTCTTTGGTTGCTATTTGAATTATCTATATTTATATGTCTCATTATTGCTCCTATTTGAAAAATTGTTAATAAATCATTATAATTTAATAAGGAAGGTGAAAAATGAAAAATTTTATTGATACAATAGTAGACTTTATTTATAAATTTGCAAAGCTTTTATTATTATTGCTCATTCTAGTAGCTACAACATTTTATGTTTACAAAACAATTAATTCAATGTTTTCCAAAAACTATACAAATTCTCAAACTTACTCAAAGGATTTAAAAATCCAACAAGTTACTGAAGAAGTTAAAGACATTGAAATCACAATTCCACCTGAGGCAAAAGAATTGGATGTTTCAAAGATTTTAATCAGTGGAAACATAATTACCGATGAACAAGAATTCTTAGATTACTTAAAGCAAAACAATGTTGCTGCTTTTAAGGATGGCAATTACAAATTAAATAAAAATATGACTACAGAAGAAATAGTAAATCAAATAAAGAAATAATTAATATCCCTTATTGACATAAGAATCGATAAGGGATTTTTTCTTTATTGGTTCAAAAACATTATTTGATATCAAATGTTGTTTGATATTTTCATTTATTGTGTGAAAAATCATCTTTTCATAATCTTTGAGTACAATTTCAAAAAGATTATCCCTCATTCTGTAAGACAAAATGTCTATGTAATATGCTTCAACATTCTTGTATTCTATTAATTCCAAAATCTTCAAAATTGTATTATCTTTTTCTAGGTAATAGTTCCTGCATTTGTTTAAAGATGCAATATACTTCTTAGGTTTTTTGTTTTTGTATCTGTTAGCTATTGTATTGTATTCCTTAGCCTTTAAATTATAATATTGATAGTTAAAAACTCCCTCATTTACTGTTTTAATATCAGTGAAAGGTCTTAGATTGAAACTATTAATCAATACGTTGTTTCTTGAAATAAATTCCTGTTTTGTTATTTTCTCCTCATCTAACAAATCAATCAATTCATTTCTTTTTTTTACATAAAAATCTACATTTCTTTTCATAATTTTCCTCTAACTAAATTATAATTCATATTTCATACTTTTCAAAATTTGCAAATAAAAAACGGTAAAATATTTTTTTAAAATTATTTTACCGCTAATATTCTTATTCTATTATTGAAATATCATGATTTATAATTGAGTAAAATTCGTCTTGTATTTTTTGAATATCTCTGTTGTATTTTCCCATTACATACATCATTTTACATACTACTGATTCTAATGTCATATCTTTTGATTCCAATACGTCTAAATTTTCTCTGATTCTCATTCCTACTTGATATACTCCAATATCTGAACCTTCTTGTGGAACTTGAGTTGTCATCACGATTATTTTATTTGTAGAGTATTGTTCCATTAATCTCAAAAACTCTTCGGATATTCCTGCAGGCATTCCACCCACTCCATAACTTTCCACGATAATACAGTCGTATTTTTCGAAAATATCTTCTAAAATATCTGCTCTCATTGATGGAATTAATTTCAACAAATAGACGCTTTCATCTAATTTATCGTAAAATTCTACATTACTTTCTGACTTATCATCAATATATCTTAAAACTTTACCATCGTGAATTATAGCAATTAATGGATAATTAATTGAGTCAAATGCATCAAAACTTTTTGTTCTAACTTTTCTGGCTCTATTTCCACAAATAACTTTTCCATTGAACACTATATTAACTCCGTGTGATTTTTCTTTACTCGCAAATATCAATGCATCAATTAAATTATTCTTTGCATCTGTAATATCATTTGAAATGGATTTTTGAGCACCTGTAATTACGATTGGCTTCGGACTTTTTTGAATTAAATAACCCAACGCAGATGCAGTGTACGCCAAAGTATCTGTACCATGTGTTATTACGAATCCATCGTATTTATCGTAATTTTCTTTTATAGTTTGTTTGATAAGTAGCCAATGCTCTGGTCTTATGTCTGTTGAATCAATACTGAATAAACTGATAGTATCTAATTCAAAATCAAATTTTCTAAATTTTACATATTCTAATATATCTTTTGCTTGAAGACCCGGCGCTAATCCTTTATCTGTAGCAACTGAAGCAATAGTTCCTCCAGTTGTAATTAATAGTAGTTTTTTCATACAATCCTCCTAGAAATAGTATAACACTTTACTTTTAAAAAATGTAAACAAATAACTTTACATACAATTTACAATAATATTATATGAATTTTAAACATTACATGTATTCTATTAGTGAATTAAATATGAAAGGATGATTTATTTGAAAATCAAAAAATTTATGCTAGTTGCTATGATGCTAGTATTTGGAGTATTCATGGTAGCATGTGCAAAACAAGATGATGGAAAGACATCAGACAACTCAAACAAAACAGAAACTACTTCTACAGATTCTAAATCAAACGAAAGTGCTGGAGGAGAAATCCACGTAGTATCAAGAGAAAATGGTTCAGGTACTAGAGGAGCATTTACAGAAATCACTAAAATCTTAGAAAAAGGTGCTGACGGAAAAGAACAAGACAAAACAGTTTCTTCTGCAATAGTACAAAACAGTACAAACGCAGTTATGATGACTGTAGGTCAAGATAAAGACGCTATTGGATATATTTCATTAGGATCTTTAAATGACAAAGTTAACGCAGTAAAAATCAACGGTGTTGAAGCAACATCAGAAAATGTTCAAAAAGGAGATTACAAAATCTCAAGACCTTTTAATATTGCTTATAAAGGAGAACTAAAACCACTTCCAAAAGATTTCTTAGATTATATTCTTTCAAAAGAAGGACAAGAAATTGTTAAAAAAGAAGGTTATGAACAACTTCCTGAAGAAGCTAAAGCTTACAACAAAAATTCTCAAAAAGGTAAAATCGTAGTTGCAGGTTCAACTTCAGTTTCTCCGTTAATGGAAAAATTAGCAGAAAGCTACAAAGCAATGTATCCAGAAGTAGAAATCGAAATCCAATCAACAGGATCTTCAGCTGGTATGAACTCAGCTATTGAAGGCGTATGCGATATCGGAATGGCTTCAAGAGAATTAAAAGACAAAGAAAAAGAACAATTAAAAGCTCAACCTATCGCTATTGATGGTATAGCAGTTATAGTAAACAAAGAAAATACTAACGCAACAGATTTAACTTTAGAACAAGTAAAAGATATCTTCACAGGCAAAGTTAAATCTTGGTCTGAAATTTCTAAATAATTCCTCTCAAAAGCAGATCTCTTATGAGGTCTGTTTTTTATTTTGAAAAATTTTATTTTACATTTGTAAAATGTAATACTTCCCTATTTCTACAGATTTTTACTTTATTGCTTAAAAAAACTTTACATTTAATTAACATTGTTATCGCATTAATTTTACAAGCCCTTGATATTATTAAGGTGATAAAAATAAAGAAAGGATTTAATATGAAAAAGAAATATTTATCTGAATCAATAATGAAATACGTATTTTTAGTATCAGCATTGACTTCTATCTTTGCGATAGTTTTAATATGTTTTTTCATTTTTGGTGAATCAATGCCTTTTATAAAAAAAGTTGGCTTAACTAATTTTATATTTGGTAAGAATTGGGCTCCAGTCGATGTCCCTGCTCAATTTGGTATACTTCCAATGATTATCGGTAGTATTTATGTAACTATTGGCTCCATAATTATAGGAGTCCCTATTGGAATTTTCACAGCGATTTATCTTGCAAAGTTCTGCCCCAAAAAATTATATAATTTTTTAAGACCTTGTATTGATTTAATGGCTGGTATTCCATCCATAGTTTACGGTTTCTTCGCTTTGGTTGTTATAGTTCCAATGATTAGAAAAGCTTTTGGAGGAACTGGTATGAACATAGTCACAGCTTCCATTCTTTTAGGAATTATGATTTTGCCAACGATAATCACATTATCTGAAAGTGCAATAAATACTGTTGTAGATTCTTATTATGAAGGAAGTATTGCTCTTGGAGCTAGTCACGAATTAGCTGTAATGGGGGTTGTAGTTCCTGCTGCAAAGTCTGGTATATTATCGTCAGTCATACTCGGAATTGGACGTGCTATCGGAGAAACAATGGCAGTATACTTAGTTGCAGGAAATCAACCTATAATAGCAAAAAGTATTTTTTCAGGAACGCGTACTATGACAACTAACATCGTATTGGACATGGCTTATGCGTCTGGTGCTCATAGAGATGCTTTGATTGCAACCGCTATGGTATTATTCGTATTTATACTTTTAATAAATCTAATATTTAATTTGATTAAGAGAGGTGTAAATAATGGAAAATAATTCTATTGATGTATCAACAAATAGTTTAAAAAATTTAAGAAAAAATAAAACTAAAAGTAGAATCATTAAAGGTTTTATTTATTTGATGGCTTTTATTACTTTAGCTGTATTGTTTTATTTAATTATCTACATGTTAGTTAATGGTATTCCCCATTTAAAACCTAGTATGTTCTCAAACCACTATACTTCTAAGAACGTTTCAATGATGCCTTCAATTAAAACTACTGTTATGTTAGTTTTGTTGACATTATTAGTTGCAAGTCCTATCGGAATATTTACAGCAATTTATTTGTCTGAATACTCTAAGAAGAATTCTAAAGTAGTTACTCTTATCAGACTTGCAACAGAAACATTATCTGGTATTCCATCAATTGTTTATGGTTTATTTGGTATGTTGTTATTCGTAATGAGATTAAAGTTTAGATATTCTTTAATATCTGGAGTTCTTACAATGTTCATAATGGTACTACCATTAATAATTAGAGCCAGTGAACAAGCCTTGTTATCAATCGATGACGAATTAAGAGCTGGAAGTTATGCATTGGGAGCCGGAAAGTTGTATACTATAAGAAAGGTACTACTTCCTGTTGCAATGCCTGGAATCATGGCTGGAATTATTCTTTCAATAGGAAGAGTTGTAGGAGAAACGGCTGCATTGATGTTTACATTAGGAACAGACCCTCGTGTGCCATCAAGTTTGATGCAATCTGGAAGAAGTTTAGCATTACACATGTATGTATTATCTTCTGAAGGATTCCATGTAGAAGAATCTTATGCAACTGGCGTTGTATTAGTAATTTTAGTTTTAATAATAAATATAGTTTCCAATTTAATAGGAAAAAAATTGACGAAAGGAAGTAAATAATGTCTAAGATAAGTATAAAAGATGTTGATTTATATTATGATGATTTTCAAGCTCTAAAGAAAATCAATATGGAAATGAAATCTAATGAGATCACCGCTTTTATTGGACCTTCTGGCTGTGGTAAATCTACAATGCTTAAGTGTCTAAATAGAATGAACGATCTTATTGATGGCTGTCGAATCGAAGGCTTAATAACTTTAGATGGCAAAGACATATACGATAAAAATTACGATGTAAACTTGTTGAGAAAAAGAGTCGGTATGGTTTTTCAAAAACCTAATCCATTTCCAATGTCAATCTACGATAATATAGCTTATGGTCCAAGATTACATGGAGAAAAAAATAAATCTAAGTTAGATGAAATTGTTGAAAAATCTTTAAAAGGTGCTGCTATTTGGAATGAAGTAAAAGATAACTTGAAAAAGAACGCACTTTCAATTTCAGGTGGACAACAACAAAGAATTTGTATCGCAAGAGCCTTGGCTGTTGAACCTGAAGTATTATTAATGGATGAACCAACATCAGCTCTTGACCCTATCTCAACTAATAAAATCGAAGATTTGTGTCAAGATTTGAAATCAAAATATACTATTATAATGGTAACACACAATATGCAACAAGCTGCTCGTATTTCTGATAAGACAGCATTTTTCTTGACAGGTGAAGTTATAGAATTTAATAATACTGATATACTGTTCTCAAAACCTGAGGATAAAAGAACAGAAGATTATATTACTGGTAGATTCGGTTAAAAAGAGGTGGTATTATGAGAAAATATTTTACACATCAATTAGAAGAATTAAAACATAATTTAATTTTTCTCGGAGCAAATGTCGAAAGACAAATTGAACAAAGCACTTACGCATTGGAAACTCAAGACTTGGAAATAGCACAAAAAGTTTATGATTCTCAAGAAACTATTTATGAAATGTCAAAAGAAGTAGAAGATACTTGTTTGAGACTTCTTACTACACAATCTCCTGTCGCAAAAGACTTGAGATTTATTTCATCAGCACTAAGAATTCTTTCTTGTATGAGTAAAATCGGAAACCATGCACAAGAAATTTCAGAACTTGTTTTGTTGATTGGTAAATCAAAACTTCCAAAAGATTTGACAATGATAAGATCCATGGGTAAATGTGCACAAAAAATGCTTGTAGAAAGTATCAACGCTTTTACTGATGATGATGTCGAATTGGCAAATTCTGTAATCAAAAAAGACGATGAGGTTGATGAGCTTTTTGCACACTTCATGGAAGAATCAATAGAATTGATTAAATCTGGTTGTGAAAATCCTGAACAAATTATAGATTTAATTCAAGTGGCAAAATACATTGAAAGAATTGGCGATAATGCAGAAAGAATCGCAACTTGGGTAATCTTCTCAGTTACTGGCGAAAGATACGAGGAAAATGCACAATGATTTGCTGTGTAGAAGATGACAAAAGCATAAGAGAATTAATTATCTATGCACTTAATAACGAAGGCTACGATGCAATGGGATTTGGAGACTATGGAGAATTCAAATCCACATTGTATTCTTCTAGCATTGATTTACTTATTCTAGATATTATGCTTCCGGGAAAAAGTGGTCTTGAAATTTTAAAAGAAATAAGAAATAACGAAAAAACAAAAAACATTCCAGTAATGATGCTTACTGCCAAGACTACAGAATACGATAAAATAGTAGGTCTTGATAGTGGCGCTGATGATTATATGATCAAACCTTTTAGTATTATGGAACTACTAGCAAGAGTCAGAGCACTACTAAGAAGATCCTCACTAAGTAAAACAAAATCTAAAATTATCTATAAGAACATTGAATTAGATTATGATAAGAGAACAGTTAGTGTTGATGGAGAAAATATAGAATTGACTTACAAGGAATTTGAATTATTGTACTATCTCCTATCAAATGTCGGAAAAGTTTTGACTAGAGAAAATATCATGACAAAAATTTGGGGATTCGATTTTGAAGGAGAATCACGTACAGTTGATGTTCATATAGCAACTTTAAGACAAAAACTAAAAAACGCTTCCAGCATAATCAAAACAATAAGAAATCTGGGATACAAAGCTGGTGAATGATGAAAAGAAGAATTTACACTAGAATTTCTCTTGTCATTATAATAGCTTTAGCAATTGGATTAGGCTTACAAACATTTATATTTTATAATTATAACAAATCTAAAGAAGAAACTTCTCTCCTACGTCAAATACAATACGTGGATTCTATCAGCGATAATAGTCGTGATAAGACTATTACAAATATAAAAAAGTTTAAAAGGATTAATCCTTCAAATAGATTTACAATTATTGATGAAAATGGAAGCGTAGTATATGATACTGATACAAATGTAGACTCTTTGGATAATCACTCAAACAGAGAAGAAATAAAAGATGCAAGAGAATCCAAAATCGGTTCAATAACACGTAAGTCTGATAGTTTTGATAAAAGTATGTATTATGTTGCTATACTTCAGCAAAATTCTGATGTTCTTAGAGTTAGCTGCGAATCTTCTAGCTTTTTGAAAACTATTTTGGATTTATTGCCTTATACCCTATTGATATTAGCATTATCATTAATATTATTAATCGATATTAATAGAAGACAAATAAGACAAATCTTAGATCCTATAGAAACTATTGCCAATGAATTAGATGATAACATCGTTAATGACAAAGAATCAAAATTATTAGAACAACCAGTTTACGATGAGCTTATACCTTTTATCAATATTATTAGACGCAAGAATGATACAATAAAAAAATATGTAGATGAATTAGAAGAAAGGTCAACTACAATTAAAACTATTACAGACAATATGAGAGAAGGTCTTATCCTACTTGATAAGAATATGAATGTTTTGTCAGTTAATAAGTCTGCTGAGTTTTTATTTGGAGCAAATGATTCAAAGTATGAAGGAAGACCCTTTATTTCATTAAACAGAGATTTAAAAATCCATTCTGCAATAAAAAATGTAATATCAACTAAAACAGCGCATCATATAAATATTGAAATGCAAGGAATTCTATTATCAATGTATATTGCACCTGTATTAGATGAAGATACTATAAATGGAGTTTTATTGTTCTTAGTAGATGAGAGTGACAAAATTAAGGCTGAAAAAAGAAGAAGAGAATTTTCAGCGAATGTTAGTCACGAATTAAAATCTCCTCTTACTTCAATTAATGGTTATGCTGAAATGATAGAAAACAACATGGTTAGTCCAGAAAATGTAGGTAAGTTTGCTACAATAATACACCAAGAAGGATTGAGATTATTAGAATTAATCGATAATATTATTAAACTTTCCAAGTTAGATGAATCAGAAGATAATATTGAAAAAAGTTTATTTAATCCTGAAAAAATAATCGATGAAATAGTAACTTCTAACCAAAACAAATTGGATAATAAAAAAATTGAACTTGTTACGGATTTACAGGAAAATTGCATGATATACGGTAACGAAAATTTAATTAAAGAAATGATTGAAAACTTAGTTACAAATGCAATTAAATACAACAAGACTTCAGGTAAAATTAAGATTTCAATATTCAAAGAAAATGACAAAACTAAAATAATTTGCGAGGATACTGGAATTGGTATAGCTGAAAAATACCAAACTAGAGTGTTTGAGAGATTCTTCGTTGTTGATAAATCACGTTCTTCACAAGAATCTACAGGGCTTGGATTATCAATCATCAAACACATAGTTGATATCCACAATGGATCTATTACTCTTGAATCTAAATTAGATGTTGGAACAAAAATCACTATAACGATTTAAATACGACAACTGCTTGTCGTATTTTTTTCGTTAAAATGATATAATAGTTATGTTAACTTGTATATACAAAATTATTAAACGATTTAGAAAGGAATAAAAAATGCAAAAAATTGCTATTCTAACTGATACTACATCTGATGTAGATCCATCGATTATTGAAGAATACAATATTGTAGAAGTCCCTCTTCAAATCATTTACAATTCGGAAGTTACATATAAAGATAAGTATGAAAAAAATATTGACGACGTTATCAATGACATTAATAGTAACACTATTAGTAG
Organism: Finegoldia sp. BIOML-A1; assembly: GCF_009678325.1. NCBI lineage: Bacteria > Bacillati > Bacillota > Tissierellia > Tissierellales > Peptoniphilaceae > Finegoldia > Finegoldia sp. BIOML-A1. The sequence continues at coordinate 35,000 of NZ_WKZF01000009.1, read as the reverse complement.
TTCGCTTCCCTTAGCAAGTGATTTGATTGACAAAATAGAGCAAATTATATCAGAAGGATATACACACATAATAGCTACATGCATGAGCTGCGGAATTAGTGGAACTTATAATCTATTTCAACAAATATTAAGCTTATATTCTGATAAAATTACATATCATTTGATAGATTGCAGATCATGCTCAATGGGAATGGGTTTTCTAATTGAAAAAGCTGTAAGAATGAATGAAAGCAAAAAAAGTTTCGAAGAAATAGTAGAAGATTTAGAAAAATTAAAAACAAAAGAGGATTTCTTCTTTACTGTAGATAAATTAGACTATCTTTACACAAGCGGTCGAATTAAACGCTCAAGTAAAGTCGTTGGAAATCTATTGAACATAAAACCAATTATAACTTGCATCAAAAAAACTGGAAATTTGGAAGTTATAGATGCAGTAAGAGGCAGGAAAAAAGTCAACCACCAAATCCTTAATTATATAATTGACTTCGCAGCTAACGATCAAATAGACAATATCTATATAATGCATTCAAACCTACAAGAAAATGCAGATGAATTAGAAAAAGTAATACAAGATTATTATCCTAATGTTAAAATCTATAAGAGACCTATTTCTAGTCTTTTTGTTATACATACAGGTCCCCATATCTACGGAGCTGTCGTAACATTAAAATAAGGAAGGCATGATGCCTTCCCTTTTTAATTTAGTTTATTTTAATCCACTTTTATTTTCTTCTTCTTTTTTGTTTTTCAAGTTGAATTCTTTTCTTGTCATAACATCAACTACTTTGCAGTTAACTTCTACAACATCTAATCCAGTCATCTTCTTTACACTTTGTTTTACAACTTCTTGTAGTTGTTGGAATACTTTTACAGCTGATACTCCATATTCTAATATTACTGATACATCAATTGCAGCTTCTTTTTCGCCAACTTCAGCATCAATACCTTTAGTTGCATTATATCCACCGAAAGTTTCTTGAATTCCAGAGAAGAATCCACCTTCCATATCTAAAACACCTGGAATTTCTCTAACTGCTATTGCAGCGATTTTTTGAACTACAGAGTTATCAAAAGTTAATTTTGATTCGTGTTTTTGTTCCTTTTCTTTTTCAGCTTTTTCTTCATTTACTTTGTTTACTTCATTGTATTTTTTTTCTTCCATCATTCTAATCTCCTTTTATACTATATTATTTCCTAAATAAATTCATCAAAAATCTGATAAATTTAGGATTACCTTCTTTATACAATCCATAACCATAACCTATACCAAAAAGCAATAGTATTAAGATTGTTGACCAAAAACCAAGCTTCAAAAATGAAAGTGCAATTATTACACCTAAAATTCCATACTTAGTTGGTTTCCTTAACCCGGATAAATTTTTTATTAACCTTTCGTCAAATTTATCTTTTGAATCTTCTTTTACAAAAATTATTTTCTTTTGTTCATCTGGGGATTGAAAATTGTCTAACATTTTGTTATTATTCATTCTTACCCCCTATACTACCCTTTTATTTGTAGATTTTGCCAAATCCAAGAATTTTACAGTAATATCTTTAACTTTGTAACCAGTTAAAGTTTCCAAATTAGTCTTGATATCATTTTTGATGTTTTCACCAAGACCTCCTACATTTGACATATCCCTTACTCCAACCTCTACATCACAATTCATATATGGTTCATTTGAATTGTGGACTCTTACATTAACATTAGAAGTTCTGACATCATTAAATCTATTTACTGTACTTTTTACAGTATTTTCAAGTGCATCTGTAGATATCATAACTTCTCCATCCTTGTCTTTTGAGATCAAGAAATCACTTAAACTATCAGAGAGTATTGCTTTAAACATTATTATAAGTGCCCCTAGTAAAATTAAGGCTCCTATAACTGCTAATATATAAAAGCATACCTCATTCATCATGAGCTCTCTGAGATTATAACTAACTTGTCCAAAATTGAATACTGTGAAAAACATTACTAAAGAAAACAAAATTAGTAATATTGAAAACAATATATGAACAAATTTTTTAAATCCACTCATAAAACCTCCTTGTAAATTATTGATATATTTGTTACCTAATATATATACCACTTTTGAATAAATCCTAAACAGCAATTTGTTAAATTATAAAAATTTACTCTTTATTAATTGTTTTAAAAATGGTTTTAACCTCTAGCGCCTTAATTTAATTATACCCTTCTTATAAATTTCTAAACATTTTAAAAATTAAAAACGCGAAAAATTACACAATTTGTTCAATTACGATTTGTAAAATTATTTAAGGGGTATATAAATATTGAATAAACTTACAATATAGGTTAATTTAAAGGAGGCAAATTTATGAAAATTAAAAATGTAACAGTGGCTGGTGGAGGAGTTTTAGGATCTCAAATAGCATTTCAAACTGCATTTAAAGGCTTTGAGGTCAACGTATGGTTAAGAAGTGAAGGTTCTGTAGATAGAGCTAAGCCACGTTTTGATGCATTAAAAGAAACATATCTAAGTATACTAGATAGAATTAAGGTTGGATTATCTGATGATAACACTGTTAACTCAGTCATTATACCTAGAGGTATTTCTTCAAATAAATTGACACTTGATGATATTGAAAATTTAAAAAAAGATGTAGAAGAAGGGTTTAATAGGATTCATCTTTTAACAGACTTAGAAAAATCAGTTGAAAATTGTGATTTATTGATTGAAGCTGTTTCTGAAAACCCAGAACAAAAATCAGATTTTTATACGAATTTGGCCAAAGTATTAAATGATAATACTATAGTTGCAACAAATTCATCAACATTATTACCAAGTTCGTTTAAGGATTTACTTCCTCATCCAGAAAAATATCTTGCTCTTCACTTTGCAAATGAAATTTGGAACAATAATACAGCAGAAATTATGGGACACAGCGAAACTTCCCATGAAGTATACGATGAAGTAGTTAACTTCGCAAAAGATATAGGAATGATTCCATTAAAATTAAAGAAAGAACAACCAGGATATCTACTAAATTCATTATTAGTTCCATTACTAGATGCAGCAATGACTCTAAAGGCTTTAGACATAGCTGACATCGAAGATATCGACAACGCTTGGAGATACGGAACAGGTGCTCCATTTGGACCTTTCCAAATACTAGATGTAGTCGGTCTTAAAACTGCTTATAATATCACTTTAAATAAACCAGATGTAAATGATGAAAATTCTGTAACATATCAGATTGCACAAATGTTAAAGAAATATATAGATGAAAACAAATTAGGTAGAGGAACAAAAGAAGGTTTCTATAAATACTAATTAAATTGAAACAAGCTCTTGATAAAAATCAAGAGCTTGTTTGTTTTCAAAATATTATATTAGTCGATCCAACCGTAAGCTTTCATTAATACTTCAACTGGCTTTCTTCCTTCGTGACCATTGATTAGCGGCTGAGTATTTGTATTTATTGCGTGAATAAAATCTTTATATAATGGAGTGTGTCCGTTTCCGTACACATTATCGATAGATTTATCATCTTCCAATTCTCCGGTTTCAGATTCATCTTCAAATACCCAAGTTTTTATTTCGTTAACAGCTAACCCACCGATAACAGCAGTTCCTGTTGAGCCAAATACAGAAATAGTTTCTTCAAGATTTTTAGGATAAACATCGGCACTACCTTCCAATAGTCCAATTCTACCGCTCTTAAATCTCATCAAAATTACGCCGTAATCTTCCATTTCTATGTCTCTTAGGAAAGTTTCAGTTTCAGCTTTTACGCTTACTAATTCATCGTCCATCATCCATAACAACAAGTCTAGTGCATGTATACATTGGTTCATCAATGTACCACCATCTAAAGCCTTTGTTCCTCTCCATGGTGCTAAGTTATAGTAGTTTTGATTTCTGTTCCATAAAACTCTTGCTGTGATGTTTGTCATTTTTCCAAATTTATTAGCATCAATTGTCTTTTTCAATTTTTGAATTGGAGGATTAAATCTGTTTTGGTGACATACCCCAACTTTTAATCCTTTTTCATCAGCTAACTTATTAATTTTATCGATTTCTTCTAAACTCATAGCCATTGGTTTTTCAATCAATACATGTTTTGATTGTTCTAAGCAGTAAAGAGCTATCTCACCGTGGTAACCACTTTCTGTTGAAATAGAGCACATATCGATGTCGACTTCTTCTAACATTTTTTTGTAATCAGTGTATACTTTTACATCTCTGTCAGGAAATCTTTCCAAATATTCATCTCTTTTTTCGATTGCTCTTTCTTCAATAATATCGCATACTGCAACCAATTCCATTTCTGAATCATTGTTTGCAATTCCTTCTACGTGTTTATAAGAAATTCTACCACAACCAATGATTGCGCATTTAATTTTTTGCATATTACCTCTTATAATAATTCTATCTTATCTCTATTGTTTTCTACATTTCTTGTGGCGTATTTTGTATCAAATACAAACGGTGCATTGTCTACAACCATTTGATAATCAACATTTGTGTGATCTGCAGTTATTACAACTAGATCATAACCTTTAACTATTTCAGGATTAATTTCTTTTAATGAGTAAGTCTTGGATCCATCTGGATTGAAGTATGAAGGATTGAATCCATCATAGTAATCTATAATAGCTCCTTCTTCTCTGAACTTATCCATTACAACAAATGCTGGTGAATCTCTTAAATCGTCGATGTCTTTTTTGTAAGCAATACCTAAAATTAAAACTTTTGAACCATTTAAAGGTTTTTTGAATTTTCTAGACAAAATCTTCATTGATCTATCTACAACCCATTCAGGCATACTATCATTTACAGTACCACTTGCTTCTATGATTGGCATGTGTACATCGTATTCTCTAGCTTTCCAAGTCAAATAGAATGGATCTAATGGTATACAGTGTCCACCTACACCAGGACCTGGATAGAATGCTTGATATCCATAAGGTTTTGTCTTAGCAGCATCTACTACTTCCCACATATTGATATCCATTTTATTAGCTAATTTGGCAAATTCATTTACCAATCCGATGTTTACATTTCTGTATGTGTTTTCAAGAATTTTTTCCATTTCAGCAACTCTTGGTGAAGATACAGTCATAACTTCTCCTTCAAGTACATTTCTGTACAATGCTGCTGCAACTTCTGTAGATTCTGAACCAATTCCTCCAACAACTTTTGGAGTGTTCTTAGTTTTGTATTGTTTGTTACCTGGATCTACTCTTTCAGGTGAGAATGCTAAGTAAAAATCTTCTTCACATTTCAAGCCTGAACCATTTTCCAATATAGGTCTCATTAATTCTTCAGTAGTTCCTGGATAAGTAGTGGATTCTAAGACAACGATAGATCCTTTTTTCAAATGTTTAGAAACATCTGTAGTTGATTTTTCAACGTAAGAAATGTCTGGTTGTTGGTAAATATCCAATGGTGTTGGAACAGCAATAGCTATGAAATCACAACTTGCAACTGATTCAAAATCACTTGTAGCTCTTAATTTTCCAGATTCAACAATAGCTTTCAATTCTGAATCAACAACATCACCAATATAGTTAACTCCATCGTTAACCATTTGAACTTTTTCAGGTTGTACATCAAATCCAATGACAGTGTAACCAGCTTTTGCTTTTTCAACTGCTAATGGCAATCCTACATAACCTAATCCTACAACCCCTACAACTAGAGATTTATCTTCGATTTTGCCCAATAATTCTTCTTTTAAATTATTCATTTGATACCTCACTCAATTTATAATCATTTAATAAATATTTCTTGTCACATTTTTCACATATATAATCTGTGAGGGAAACTCTTTTTAGGTTTTCTCCACATGAACATGCATATCCATGATGTCTGGCTGGATTTCCTACTACAATTTCGTAATCCCCGACATCTTTTGTAACAACTGCTCCTGCTCCAATTATAGCATATTTGCCAATTGTGTTTCCACAAACAATAGTCGCATTGGCGCCAATAGATGCGCCTTCTTTGATAGTTGTTTTTCGATATTCATCTTTTTTCTCAATAAAAGCCCTTGGATTAATAACATTTGTAAACACACAAGAAGGTCCTAAGAACACACCATCTTCACAAACAACACCAGTATACACACTAACATTATTTTGAACTTTACAATTATTACCAAGCGTAACATCTGGAGAAATCACAACATTTTGACCAATATTACAATTTTCTCCAATAGTGCTACCTGACATCACATGACTAAAATGCCAAATTTTAGTACCTTTACCGATCTTTGTCTCTTCATCTATATAGCAAGACTCATGAGCAAAAAAGTCCATTATACTATCTCCTTTATAGAATTAATAATATATTCTCTTTCCTCATCGTTCATTTCTGGGAACAATGGAATTGCAAAAGTTCTTTCTGAAAGATATTCTGCATTAGGGAAATCTCCCTTCTTATATCCTAAATCATTAAAAGCTTTTTGTAAATGCATTGGGACCTTGTAATAAGTTCCAGTGGCAATGCCTTTTTCTTTTAATTTTGATTCTATTTCTTCTCTGTTTTCAGATTGTAAAATAAATAAATGGAAAACGTGCTTTCCGCCTTCAGTTTCTGTTGGCATTACCAATGAAGTATCCTTCAAAGCGTCGATGTATTTATGTGAAATACTTCTTCTATTTTCCGTATATTCGTCTAAGTGTTTCAATTTAATTCTCAAAATAGCAGCTTGGATTTCGTCCAATCTTGAATTGTGACCGATTAAATAATTGTAGTATTTCAATGGATTGTAAACAGTGTTGTCCCCTGAATTTTGTTCCACAACCTCAACTTCTTCATCATTTAATATAGCATAAGCTTTCATTCCATTTTCGCCACTACCGTGAACCTTCAAAGCTCTTATAATAGTTGCCAAATCATCATCATTAGTTGTGATCATTCCACCATCACCAAAACATCCCAAATTTTTTGTAGGGAAAAATGAGAAACAAGCTACATCTCCTAAATTACCTACATTTTTGCCCTTATATTGTGAATTAATTGCTTGTGCTGCATCTTCAACAACATACAAATTATGTCTTTTGGCAATATCATTTATTTCATCCATTTTACATGCATTTCCAAATAAATGAACACAAATAATTGCCTTTGTTTTGTCTGTAATCTTTTCTTCTATTTGAGAAGGATCGATATTATAAGTATCCAATTCAACATCACAAAATACAGGTGTAGCTCCGACAAATCTTATAGCTTCAGCTGTTGCAAAGAAAGTATAATCAGTAGTTATTACTTCGTCACCTTCTTCGATTCCCAAAGACTTCAAAGCTATAATCAAAGCATCAGTTCCATTTCCAACTGTAATTGCATGTTTTACACCAATTTTTTCAGATATTTCTTTTTCAAATTGTTTAACATTTTCACCCATTATATATTGTGCATTTTTGAAACACTCTAATACACTTGTATTTACTTCTTCTTCAATGTTCTTATATTGTCTTTTCAAATTCAACAATGGTATATTCATTAAAATCCCCCATTTAAAGTTTTAAATATATCTTCCAATTTATCAGTTAAAATTTTGTAATCATAATTTGCTGCTGCTTCTTTAGAATTTTCACAAAATTGTTTATAATCAATATCTTTTAAATTATAAAAGTACAATATTCCGTCCCTTAAAGCATCTGCAGAACCACTTTTTACTGTCTTACCACAGTTAAATTTTTCAATAATATCATAATTACATTTTAAATTAGATAATATAGGTTTGTTTGCAGCTAAATACTCAAATAGTTTATTAAAACTCATTCCATATTTATATAAATTAATATCTTGTCCAGTAATTACATTCAAATCTGATCTTGTAACTATAGAAGGTACATATCTTTTGTCAACAGAACCTTTAAAAACAACATTTTTTTGTGAATTTTCTCTAACTTTTTTTATAAGGCTTGCTTCAAATTCACCTTTCCCATAAACAATAAGTTTTATATTTTCATAATCAGAAAGTTTATTCATTGCATCAATCAAAGTATCAACTTGATTTGCTCGTCCTAAAGCGCCTGTATAAACAATTTTAAAGATATTTTTATCATCTAAATCTACATCTTCCAAATGATATTTTTTTATTGATTCATTGAAATCTTCTAGTACAACTCCATTATTTATGTGAAATACATTATCTCTATTAATTCCTCTTGATTTCAGATAGTCTTTTCCGCCCTCCATTGTGAATATTAAAGCATCTGAAGACTTATACACAGATTTCTCAATAGCATATAGAATTTTTGCCACAGGATGATTTTTACTGAATTTACCCATTTCTATAAAAGTTTCTGGCCATAAATCTCTTGTTTCACAAATTAATTTAGCGTGATTGTTTTTGGCTATTTTCCTTGAAGCTAACCAAGTTAAACTATGAGGTGCAGAACAATAAACAACATCAACCCCAGAGTATCTTTTAGATACTGATAATAGGTTTTTATAGAATTGTATCATATTAATTACACGGTCTTTACCATTCCCAGTGTAATTTTTTGCCTTAATATATACAAATTTCAAGGAATCAATTATTTCTTCTTTATATTTTTTTTCATCATTAATCACATTTAAATCTGTTCCATGTGTAGTAGATGCTGTAAATAAAGTAACATTATGTCCTCTTTTTTGTAATTCTTTTGCAAAATTATAATGTCTTAAATATCTACCCTTCCCTGGAACATCAATATAATGATTTATAATCCAAATATTCATAAAACTCCTATAAAATCTTCAATGTTTGAAGAATTATTTTAATATCATTTAATAAATTAATATTTTCAATGTATTGTTTGTTTAGTTCGATTTTATTAGGCATAATTTCTTCAACATATGTCTTTTCAGGATTGTCAGATTTGTCCAAAATTTCTGATTCATCTCTGTATTTTATACTCGCCAAATCCGTAATTCCTGGTCTAATTTTCAAAATATCTTTGTCCGAATCAGAATACATATCGACGTACTTTCTAACTTCAGGTCTCGGACCAACAAAACTCATATCTCCGACCAATACATTGAACAATTGTGGAAACTCATCTAATTTAGTTTTTCTCAAAAACTTTCCTACTTTCGTTATTCTAGGATCGTCTCCAACTGTTATTGCCATTCCCAATTTTGGAGCATCCACAACCATCGTTCTAAATTTCAAAATTGTAAAGTCCTTATTATTTTTCTTAACTCTTTTTTGCTTGAAAAACACAGGACCTTTTGAATCTAATTTTATAGCAATGGAAATTATAATCATTGGGATTGCCATAACCAAAATTCCAAATAAAGATGCTAAAATATCAAATAATCTTTTGATGAAAAGATTAAATTTGCTATTTTTAAGGATTTCATCTACTCGATTGTCCATATTATTTACCACTAACTATATCCTTGTAAGTTTCGATAACATAAGCTACTTCATCATCTGATAGTAATGTGTGTAGTGGCAATGTTATTTCGTTTTTGTATTGTTCAAAAGTATTAGGATAATCTTTTATGTCAAATCCTAAATTTTTGTATCCAGTCATCATCGCGATTGGCTTGTAGTGAACGTTCGTAGCAATACCTTTTTCTGCCATCTTGACAATTATATCGTTACGTTTTTCTTCGTCGATACCCTCAACTCTTGTTAAATACAAATGACCATTACTTGTATAATCTTTTCCAAAATGATTCAAATAACTAATTGATGTATTATCAAAACCATCGTTATACATTTTGATTATTTCTTTTCTTCTAGCTAGTAAATCATCGTATCTTTCTAATTGTGCAAGGCCAATTGCCGCTAATATGTCAGGCATATTGTACTTGTAATAGAGACCTTTAATGTCGTATTCCCATGCACCTAATTTTGTTTTCGCTAATGCATCTTTGTTTTGTCCATGTAGTGAGAATAATTGTAAATCATTGTAAATCTTATTTACATCGCCAATATTTATAGCAAGCATTCCGCCTTCTGCTGTAGTAAAGTTTTTAACAGCATGGAATGAGAAAGATGCTATATCTTGGAATGAGCCAATTTTTTTGCCTTTATAAGTTGAACCTAATGCATGAGCGCTATCAGAAATCAAAGCAACTCTACCCAAAGATTCTTGTATTTCATTAGAAGGTCTGAATATTGATTTCTTAGCTTCAATTACTTCGTAAATTTTATCGTAATCAACAGGAACGCCTGCGATATCAACTGGAATAATAGCCTTAGTATTTTCATGTATAGAATCATACAATTTATCATAGTCCATAAAGTACGAATCTTTTTGAACGTCTACTAATTTTATTGTAGCATCCAAATGATCTATAACTGAACAGCTTGCAGTATAAGTGTAAGCCGAAGTAATACATTCATCTTTTTTACCATTTACGCCCAAAATTCTAAGCGCACATTCCAATGCAGCAGTTGCTGAATTAAAGCAACAAGTCTTTTTTGATTGTGTATATTCTTGTAAGTTTTTTTCTAATTGTTTTGTTTTCGGTCCAGTTGTAATCCAACCGGATTTTAATGCGTCTACCACTTCTTCAATTTCTTTATCAGAAATATCAGGTGGTGAAAATAAAATGTTCATAAACAACTCTCCTTATTTCACTAACTATATATTATACCACTAATTTACAAATTTTCAGATATAAATGACGAAAAAGTTGACAAATTGTAGCATTCTTTCGATTTCAAATTACAAATAGTTCTAAAATATTTCATAATAAAATGTTATAATAATTATAGGTGATAATATGAAAAACGAAATCTTATTACAAAATGGTTTGAAAGTCACAAAAGCAAGAAAGCTTATAATATCGATTTTAGAAAAAACTGAACAGCCTATCTCTGCAGAAGATTTGTATGAGATTTTCAAGAAAAAAGAAGACTCCAATCTGTCTACAATTTACAGAAATTTAAAAATATTAAAAAATAAAGAAATAGTTGAAGTTGTTTGTGAAATCGACGGCATTTCATACTACAGATTAAAAGGCAAAAAACATAAACACAGTATAATCTGTGAATCTTGCGGCAAAATCATTCCTATTGATCATTGCCCTGTTGAAAAAATAGAGACGGATTTGGAAAACAAAACCGGTTTCAAAATTGACTCACATTCTCTTGAATTTAGAGGAATTTGTCCAGATTGCCAAAACAAAAATGAATAGCAAGTAAAAAAGCATGACTTTTTAGTCATGCTTAATTTATTTGCCGTTCTTCACTTTCAGAATTTGAGACATTATCGAAATAGCTATTTCTTCTACAGATCCATCATCAATATCAAGTCCTACGGGAACATTAATACTGTCGACTAAGTTTTTGTCTACATTTCTTTCTACCAAGTTTCGTTTTAAAGTTTCTGCTTTTTTCTTGGAGCCTAACATTCCGAAGTATTTATGAGGTTTGTCCAAAATATTAAAAGCAACTTCCTCATCATGCTTATGATTTCTTGTAGCGGCTATTATAAAAGTATCAGGTGTAAATCTCAAATCATCTATAGAATCTTCAATTTCTTTATTGATATATTTTTTAATATTAGAAAAATCTTCATTGTAAATAAACTCATCTCTATCATCTACAACTACTACTTCAAAATTTGTTAAAGTTGCAATTCTGGCTAATTTTTGCGAACAATGTCCTGCTCCGAAAATAATCAACGTTGGTTTTGGGAAAAACACTTTACCAAAACCACTAGCTCTACCTCCGCAACTCATACTAACCTTCTCTCCCTCATTCAGTACATAATCAAATTCGAAGTCACTATCTTTTTTTAAGTTTTCAATAGAATCTTTGATTACTTGGTGTTCGATAGCACCACCGCCTACAGTTCCAAAAGTTTTTCCATCCTCACGAACAGCCATAATATTTCCTTGTTTACCAGGAACTGAACCTCTATTTTTAAACAATGTTACCATCATACATTTATATCCGTCTTCCAAAGATTTGTACATTTCTAACAAAACATCATTTTGCATTCTTTTCTCTCCTGTTTTCTAACATCATAATTGCTTCCAAAACAGCTCCACCAATTGCTCTAGCTTTATCGCTAATTGTAAAACAGTTTTTTACCTCTTCATATCTAGGGTCAATATCAATTATTTTAAGTCCTTTTGTGACCTCAAAATCATCCCTAATCATTCCTCTTATTACGCCATCCAAAGTCGCTCTTATATAATTATCTCCGACTTTTGCTATAATCTCTTCCTTATTAACAATATCTGAAATGCTTTTAATATGTGTAAATTGACCATCAAAATCAGAGTATATAACTCTTTCATTGGAAAATCCATCAATAATTCCTGGAATACCTGTGTTTTTCTTTGCGAATCCTTGTTTGATAATTCTTGCTAAATCATGTCCACGCATAGTTTCAATCACAATATCGCAATCAACACCTGCTTCAAAACCAGGTCCTAAGCCTATCGTAATATCAGCCATTTCTTTTTTTAATCCAGTGTTTTTCTTCGCTAATATAGCATCCACCACGACATCGAATTTCTTCCTATCTAATATCGTAAGTTTTGGATCTACTATTATCACAGGATTGTATTGTTCTAAGTATTCGTCAATTTCATCCAAGTTTTCACACAAAACAGCCTCTATATCTTCAACAGTCGCTTTTTTTTCGTAAATTGCCTCAGAAAGCGATACTTTTCTTCTGATACTACTTGGATTTATAACTTCAGTAACAACGCATTTGAACCCAGCGCGAACAAGTTTTTGAATTGTACCAGTTGCGATATCACCTGCGCCTCTAATCAAACAAATTTTCTGCATTTACTATCCTTTCATAATCATCGTTTGTATCTATATCCATTAGTTCTCTTTCGAAATCTGCGTCTACATATTTTACATCATTCAAATTCTTGTTCTTAACTATTGAACCTTTTTCATCGTTTTTCAGTGATAATAATTGATTAAAAAACTTCTTTGAAAAAATTACGGGATTTCCTACTTTGTCCTTGAACTTCAGTTGACAAATTTTATCTTTCTCAAATGAATTAATTAATTTTTCTATTGAAATTTCTGTTAATAACGGCTGGTCAGAAACTAGGAAACAAATACCATCCATTTCATTGAAATAATTGACTCCTAATTTTATCGATTCGCTTTGTCCATTTTCATTGTTAGGATTATTAAGCGTTTTGATTCTGATTTTTTTGCAATATTCTTTTATCGTAGAATTATTCGTAATTACAACTCTATCATAAAAGTTTGATTTTGCTACCAAATCAATAATATATTCAAAAATAAATTTATCATTATATTGTAGCATTAATTTGTCAGTTTTCATTCTCTTGGACAAACCACTTGCCATTATTACTGCGCCTATTTTCAAAATTATCACCTAATCTATTATACACTTTTAGTTTATTGCAATCAAAAACCTCTTTATCAATTAAGATAAAGAGGTTTTTGGGATAAAAATTATTGTCTATTCAAAGCGCCTTCAACCATTTGCAACAATAATACTCTTGTTGTGATTTTTCCAACGCTATTTGCCAATACTTTTACGTTAACTTCTGGATTAACATCGCCTGATAATTTTCCGTTTTCATCCAAGCTAACTCCAACATCTACTACATAAGAATCTTCAGTAAAGTAAGAATCATCAAACATTTTAGCTTTTCCAACTGCAGTTACAACCAAATCAGCGTTTTTAGTAAATGATTTTATATCTTCTGTTCTAGAATGACACATTGTAACAGTCTTGTTTTCTTTTATAAGCATATTGAAAAGTGGTTTACCTAAAACTAATGATCTGTTTACGATTACTACGTTTTTAACGTCAAAGTTGTAGTATTTAACTATTTCAACAACAGCTCTAGCTGTAGCTGGATAATATGCATCTTCTTCTGCTGCCAAAACTTTTCCTAAGTTAACCATTCCCATCGCATCGATATCTTTTTCTGGAGCGATTATATATTGAATTTCTTTTTCCAATTTTTTATCTTTTAATGGTCTAAACATCAATATACCGTCGTGCGTTTCATTTAGTTCTTTGATAGTTTGGATTAATTTTTCATTTTCTCCTTCTTCTAAAACTATTTGATCACAAGTTATGTTCAACTTAGCACAGTTGTTTTTTACAGCTTTTTCGTAAGAAATATCTCCTGCATTTTCACCAACTCTTACAGTTGCAACCTTAACTTCTCTGCCTAATTTTTCTACACCATCGATAATTCTTTTACCTAAATCTTCTCTAAGTTCTTTAATGTCTAAAACGTTCATAAAAGTATCCTTTCTATTTGTTCTTTTTTTGTATCGTATATTACAAATCCAGCTTGTCCATCTCTTGGATAAGTTACAGATCCTGGATTGATAACCCAAACGCCATCAATTGTTTCATTAAAATACCTATGCGTATGTCCATACAAACACATTTTGCAATTTAAAGATTTGCACTTTTTGACTAATCTTGTCACTCCTGAAGATACATTGTATTTATGGCCGTGTGTTATGAAAATATTTTTATCAGAAATTCTAATAACCTTGTCATATTCACCACCAGCAACATAAAAATCGTTATTTCCTTTTACATAAATGACTTCTACTTTTAATAAATCTTCAAGTAAAATTGCATCATCGCACACATCTCCTAAGTGAACGATGATGTCAATTTCTTTATCAAATAAATAGTCATAAACTTTTGCGATTTTGTTATGTGTATCACTAATTATTGCTACTTTCATTTAAACCTTTCAAGATGATTTTGGCGTTTTCCAAAGCTCTTTTTCTGTGACTAATCTTGTTTTTCTCACAATCTTCCATTTGTGCAAAACTTTTATCGTAGCCATCTGGCATGAATATACTATCATATCCGAAACCATGTTCTCCACATTCTTCAAGTAAAATCTTGCCATCTACTCTGCCTTTTGCTTGATGAATTTCATTATTTGAATCTATGATTGTAATTACAGTTTCAAAATAAGCACTTCTATCTTCTTTTTCTTTCAATTCAGATAAAAGTTTTTGACGATTTTTACTATCGTCGCACTCATCTCCTGCAAATCTCGCAGAGTATACTCCAGGTCTTCCTCCTAAAGAATTTACAAAAAGTCCAGTGTCATCACTCATTACAATATCATCTGTATATTTTTTTAGAAATTTAGCTTTGATAAGTGAATTGCCTTCCAAAGTTTCTGCATCTTCTACTGCATCTTCATTTATACCCAATTCGGATTTGGAATACACATCATAGTTTAAATCAGAAAGTATTTCTTTTATTTCAGAAACTTTTCCTTTATTTCCTGTAGATAAATATATTTTCTTCATTAGATTTTCTCTTTGATTAATTCATTGAACTTTTGAGGATTTCCTTTACCTTTTGATTTTTTCATACATTGGCCAACCAAGAAACCTATAGCACGATCTTTACCATTTCTAATACTTTCGATAGATTCTGGATTTTCTGCCACCACTTCATCTACTATTTGTTGTAGTAAATTATCGTCATCAACTTGTAATAATCCTTTTTCTTTTACATAAACTTCTGGGTCAAAGTTTTCGTTGAACATTTCTCTCAAAACTTTTTTTGCAGTTTGATTGTTTACTTTCTTAGTTGAAGAAAGTTTAATCAATTTTGCCAAATTTTCAGCAGACATATTCATTTCTTCTACTTCAATTTCATTTTCATTTACTTGACGAAGTACATCTCCCAATAACCAATTCGAAGATTGAACAGAATCATTAGAAATTTTTACAACTTCTTCGTAGTAGTCAGCCAAGTATCCATTTCTTGTAAGAATATCAGCATCGTATTCATCTATCTTGTATTCGTTCATGAATCTTTCTTTACGCATTTGTGGAAGTTCAGGCAACTCATTTTTGATTTCTTCGATATATGATTGTTCCACATAAGTTTTAGGAATATCCCCTTCAACGGAGAATCTGTAATCATTTCCTTCTTCTTTGTGTCTCATTACTATTGTAGTTTGAGTGTCTTCATCCCATCTTCTAGTTTCTTTTTCTCCAATTTTGTTTTCTTTTGCCAATTGGATGTGTCTTTCTTGTTCGTAAACCAAAGCTTTTGATACTGATTTGAATGAGTTTAAATTCTTAATTTCAGAAATTTTAGTTTTAAAATCAGAATCTTTATCGTAAACATTGATGTTAACATCGCATCTCAATGATCCTTCACTCATCTTAACATCTGATATTTTCAAATATTTAATTCTTTCTCTTAAAGTTTCTAAAAATTCTCTGGCTTCATCAGGAGTACTCATATCTGGCTCACTAACTATTTCAATTAAAGGAACTCCAGCTCTGTTATAATCCATTAAAGTGTTTCCACTTTCGTTGTGGATTGATTTACCTGTATCTTCTTCTATGTGAATTCTTCTAATTCTAACTTTTTTACCTTTAGTTGATGATTTTAATTCAATATATCCATTTGTGCAAAGTGGTTGATCTTCTTGTGTGATTTGATATCCTTTAACTAAATCAGGGTAGAAGTATTTTTTTCTGTCCATCTTAAATTCATTTGCAATGTCACAATCAAAAGCCAATCCTGCCATTATAGCGTATCTTAAAGCTTCTTTGTTCATGTGAGGAAGTGCTCCAGGATGACCTAAACAAATCGGACATACATTTGTGTTTGGAACTTGTCCGAATTCATTCTTACAACCACAAAACATTTTAGTTTTAGTTGATAATTCAACGTGAATTTCCAATCCTATAAGTGTTTTTAAGTTCATGCTATCTCCTTTCAAACGCTAAAGCTGCATTCAATAAATTTTCTTCGTCGTGACTATTTGCAATTAGTTGCAAACTAGTTGATATTCCTGATTTGTAAGGAATTGAAATAGCACACAATCCACTCAAGTTTACAATTACATTGAAAATACCTGAATCGTATACAGCCAATGGATCGTCTTTTCTACTGTCTAATTCATAAGGAAGACTTGTCATTGTAGGTGTAGCAATGAAATCAAAATCCTTGAAAATATTTTTAAATTCTTGTGAAAGTAGATTTCTAACTTTCAAACCTTGTTTGTAAACTTTTTGGTCATTGGAACTTGCTAGATAAAAAGTTCCCATAGCAATTCTTCTCTTAACTTCTTCGCCAAATCCTTCGCTTCTAACCTTAACGAACAAATCTCTTGTATTTTCATAATCATCTGTCAAATATCCATATCTAATTCCATCAAATCTTGACATATTAGATGACACTTCACTAGTAACTATTACGTTGTATAACGCATTTGCGTATTTTAAATATTCAAAGTCGATTTCTACTAAATCGGCTCCTAATTTTTTTAGAATCTCCAATATTTCTTTGTATTCTTTGATAACTGTTTCATCTTTGCTGTATTTTTTCAAATCAACAACTGCAATTTTTTTGCCCTTAAAATCATAATCTTTCTTTTGAACATTTACTTCAGATTGAATTGTAGTCATATCATTGTCATCGTGACCTGCAATTACATTGTAAGTATCCATTATATCTTCAACAGAATTTGATAATATACCAACTTCGTCCAAAGTATTTGCCATTGATTGAACTCCGAATCTAGAAATCGAACCATAAGTTGGCATAAATCCTACTACATTACAACAAGATGCTGGTTGTCTGCTAGATCCACCTGTGTCAGTTCCCAAACTTACAACAGCCATTTCAGCTTTGATACTAGCAGCTGATCCTGATGAAGAACCTCCTGGGATTAATTTTGTGTCTACAGGATTTTTTGTAGGTCCAAAATAACTCGTTTCAGAAGAAGATCCCATGGCAAACTCATCCATATTAACTTTTCCAACTATAACGCAGTCTTCTTCTTTTAATTTTTTGATTACAGTGGCATCATAAATTGAAACATAATCCTCTAACATTTTTGATCCACAAGTCATCTTCAAATCTTTTACATTGATATTGTCCTTAACGCTTACTGCAACGCCGAACATTTTTCCTAACTTTTCGTTGTTTTTTGCTTTTTCAATTAGTTTTTCAACTTGTTGGTCAACGAATGATTTGTCGTAAGTTATAAACACATTCAAATCTTTTTTTGATTCTATTAATTTATCCAAATCATTGTAGAAGTCCCTTAAACTTTCAGGGTTTTCTACAAATTTATTTCTAAGATTTTCTATCATTATTCCACCACTTTCTTCAATTTAAAATAACCATACTCACGAGATTTTGCATTCTTCAACGCAACTTCTCTTGGAATTGATTCTTTTGGTGTATCTTCTCTAAGTATGCTGTGATATTGTGGCAAGAATTCCTTATATTCCACTCCTTCAGTATCACATTCCATAATCATACTTGCAAAATCCAATACAGTATTATATTTTTCATATAAATCATCCACGTTTTCAGTTAACTCTAGGTTAGCCAAATCATAGATTTTTACTACTTCATCTCGATTAATCATACTAACTCCTTTTTAATTCATGATTAAATTTTATCATAAATAAATTAAATTTATAAGTTGTCTAAGAATGAATTCAATTCATCTTCTGTCATTAATTTTACACCCAAATCCTTCGCTTTTGTAAGTTTGGATCCAGCTTTTTCTCCATACACCACATAATCAGTATTTTTGGATACAGAAGATGAAACTTTTGCCCCCAAATTTGATAACTTATCTGTAAGTTCTTTTCTAGAATAATTCACCAAACTTCCTGTCAATACAAAAGTTAAATTATCCAATTTCTTTTCAATACTTTCAGGGTTTTTAATTTTAATTCCTTTTGATATAAGTGAATCAATAGAATGAGAAATAGTTTCGTCATGGAAAAATTCTACGATTTCTTCTGCAATTACATTTCCAATATCTTCGATTTGAATTAATTCTTTAAACTTCGCTTCTCTCAAATTATCAAAGCTTTTATATTTTTGTGCCAATTCAAAGCTTGTCTTCTCACCAATTTCAGGAATTCCCAATGCAAAGATGAAATTAGCCAAATCAACATTTTTACTTTTTTCAATTGCATTGATAAGATTTTGGCTCTTCTTTTCTTTAAATCCTTCTAATCGCAACAACTGCTCTTTTTTTACATCGTAAATTTCTTCAATTGATGTGATGTTTAATTTTTCAAGCAAAACTTCCAAAGTTTTTTCGCTTAATCCATCGATGTTCATTGCATTTCTACTTGCAAAATGAACCATTCTCTTAACTAATTGTGGAGTACAACTCATTGAGTTTGGACAGAAAATATGAACTCCATCTCTAAATAATTCACTGTGACAATATGGACAGTAATGCGGGATTTCAATTTCTTTGGTATCTTCTTGCTCAGGATTTACGACTCCCATTATTTCTGGAATTACATCGTTTGATCTTCTAATGAAAACTTCTGAATTCAATCTTACTTGTTTTCTTTCAATATCGTCAATATTATTAAGTGTAGCTCTTTTTACAGTTACATTCCCAATTTCTACAGGTTCCAACAAAGCCGTCGGAGTTACTTTTCCAGTTCTCCCAACATTCCATTCCACTTCTTTGACAATTGTTGTGAATCTTTCAGGTTCAAATTTGTAAGCTATTGCCCATCTTGGAAATTTATTGGTGTAACCTAATTTTTCTCTAGTTTTAAAATCATTTACTTTAATTACCACACCGTCAGTCAACACGTCAATTTCATTTCTTAATTCAAAAATCTCATCAATAAATCCTGAAATTTCTTCGAATGACGTAGCGCGTTTTTCGTATGGATACAATTTGAAATAATTATCTTTCAAAAATTTCATCATTTGTTCTTGAGTTTCAAGCCCGTTTTCTTCCAAATAATTTACATTGTAGAAATAAGCATCCAAGTTTCTTTCTCTTGTTACCGCTGGATCTAAGTTTCTAAGAGCTCCTGCTGCTGCATTTCTAGCATTTTTGAGTTTTGGTTCATGAGTTTGGTTGTATTTTTCTAATGATGAAAGTGGCATTACTCCTTCGCCTTGAATTTCCATCAATCGTGTGTCTTTTATTTTCAATGGAATTGAATTGATAGTTCTTACTTGGCTTGTAATAACTTCTCCGATAGTGCCGTTACCTCTTGTAGTAGCCATTACCAAATATCCACCGTCATAAGTCAAATTTACTGTCAACCCATCAAACTTAAATTCTACATAAAATTCAACTTCAGGTAATTTATTTACGTGATTTTTATTGTAATTTTCTACAAACTCAATGGTTTTATTGACCCAATTTCTAACTTCTTCTTTGCTTTGCGCTTTTCCTAAACTGTACAAAGTATTCAAGTGCACATGCTTTTCAAATCCCGATAAAACTTCTCCACCAATTCTATTTGTAGGAGAATTTGGTAGAATAATTCCCGTCTCTTTTTCAAGATTTACAAGCTCATCATACAAAACATCGTACTCTGAGTCCTCAATCAAAGGATCGTCCAAAGTATAATAATGAAAAGCGTATTTATTTAGTATGTCTACTAAATATTTTATTCTGTCTTCCTTTTCCATTATTCAACCCTTGTTAGTGGTGCTAGTGATGAATTTAGCTTCTTCAATCCTTTTTTATCGAAATTAATCGTCAACTCATCTCCATTGTCTTTTTCTACAATTCCAACGATTACACCAGTTCCGAACTTCTTGTGTGAAACCTTATCTCCAGCTCTGTACTTTTCATTGTTTTTAGTAACATTATTTTGTTTTTTAGTGATTGAAGCTGATGCTTCTGTCCTGTAATCGTCAACTACTTTTGTGTTGAACGATTCTCTAAAACTAACCTCTTTATTAGGAGATTCGTCTTTGTATTTGTTTTCCATTTCCTCTATAAACCTCGATTCAGCTTTTGTTTGAAATTCATTAAATCTTCTTCTCGATTGTACACTTGTAATGTACAATTTTTTCCTTGCCCTTGTGATTGCCACGTAGCACAATCTTCTCTCTTCTTCTACATCTTCATCTACTCTTGATGGAATAGTACCTTCTTCTAGCCCAGTGAAAAATACAACATCAAACTCCAATCCTTTTGCCGCGTGGATTGTCATCATTGATACACCTTTAGTATTGTCATCTGTTTTATCCAAATCAGTCATCAAAGAAGATGTTTCCAAATATTCTCTCAAGTTTTTATCAGGATTATCTTGAACAAATTGATATAAAGACGAAATGTATTCGTCAATATTTTCCAACCTTGTCTTATCATCTCTATTAGTTGATTTTTCTAGATTCGCTCTGTATCCTGTTTTATCCAAAATATATTCCATAAGTTCTGCAACATTCAAATCGTCTTTCGGAAAGCTTTTGATTAAATAATAAAACTCTTGAAGTTTTTTTGATGTAGCATTTGAAAAATCAGGAAGATCAGTGTTTTTGATGTATTCCATCATGCTAATTCCTCTGTTTTGCGAATATTGCAACAACTTATCCATAGTTGTTTTGCCAATTCCTCTTTTCGGCTCATTGATAATTCTATTTAATGCCATATTATCATTCAAATTTTCAACAATTCTAAGATAACTAACACAATCTTTGATTTCTTTTCTATCGTAGAATTTCAATCCACCTACAACTCTATTAGGAATTCCTAGTCTATTCAATTTTTCTTCGAAGAGTCTTGATTGTGCATTAGTTCTGTACAAAATCGCCATTTCTTCGTATGGATTTTGTCGATATCTTTCTTGCTCAATCCATTGAACTACTTGGTCTGCCTCATCTAAATCAGAATACATTCTCCTATATATAGGCATATCCCCTTCATTTTTTGCAGTCCACAAATTTTTATCTTTTCTAAGTGAATTGTTTTTAATCACAGTGTTTGCCAAATCCAAGATAGGTTGTGTTGAACGATAATTTTGTTCCAATAAAATAACTTTTGCATTCTTAAAATCTTTTTCAAAGTTTTGAATGTTTTGTATGTTTGCTCCTCTCCAACCGTAAATTGATTGGTCAGAATCTCCTACACAGCAAATATTATCGTTTTTAGAAACCAAATTTTTGATAAGCTTGTACTGAGTATCGTTTGTATCTTGGTATTCATCTACAAACACGTACTTAAATCTTTCAGAATATTTTTCTCTCAAGTCGGGATTTTCTTCGAACAACAAATTAGTCTTAACAATCAAATCATCAAAATCCAATGAATTGTATCTTTTTAATTTGTGTTCGTATTTTTGGAATAATTCCATAGTAAAAGTGCTTAAATTTATATCAAAATCTTCTTTGTCGATATTTTTTTCTGTAGCACCTGCGTTTTTTAATCTAGAAATTGTATTGATTTCGTTTTTGATTTCGACATTTTTAGGATCTACTCCCATATCCTTTAAACATTCTTTTACAAGAGATATTTGATCTGCTCTGTCATAAACTGTAAAGTTTCTTTCGAAGCCAATTCTTTCTATTTCTACTCTCAGTATTCTAGAACAAATGGAATGAAAAGTTCCTATCCACATGCTGTCTACGTCTTCTTGTAAGATGTTTTCAACTCTTTCTTTCATTTCTTTGGCAGCTTTGTTTGTGAAGGTAATTGCCAAAATTTCGTATTTTGAACACAATTCTTTCTCCAAACAATATGCAATTTTCGTAGTCAAAACTTTTGTTTTACCACTTCCTGCTCCTGCCAATATCAACATAGGACCATCTGTATTTTCGACTGCTTCTCTTTGTCTGTCATTTAAATTATCTAAATTCATCATAACTCCTTATGTATCAATAAAAAAATAAGTCGCTACAACTTATTTTTTCAAATATATATTCGTCTATGTTTTCTAATGTTCATTTAGGAATAATTGCAACTATTCCTCCTCATTATTATATCACAACTATCTGATTAGTCCGAAATAAATTAGAACCAATACACCAAGAGCTATTCTGTAATAACCGAACACTTTGAAATCATTGTTTTTGATGTAATTCATTAAGAATTTAATTGTAATTACAGATACAATAAAACTTACTGCAGTTCCCAATAATAACACGAATGCTTCCATTGCTGTAAAACTAAATCCAAATTTCACAAGTTTTAGTAAACTTGCTCCAAACATTGTTGGAATTGCCAAGAAAAATGTAAATTCAGCTGCAATTGTTCTGGATAATCCTATAGCAATACCACCTAGAATTGTAGCTCCTGAACGTGAAGTTCCTGGGAACACCGCTGCAATTACTTGAAATAAGCCTACAATAAAAGCTTGTTTGTAAGTTATTTTGTCGATGCTATCGACTAATTTTTTGTGTGATTCTTTGTTTTTGTTTTCAATTATAATAAAAAGAATACCGAAAATTATCAGTGCTAATGAAATTACGAAATAATTATAAAAGTGTTCTTCGATAAAATCATCAAATTTTATACCAATAATAGCCGCTGGAATGCACGCAACAATTATTTTTGCCCACATTATCATTTTGCTTTTACTAATTGATATCAAATGAGTTTGACCTTTCTTAAATGGCCACACTTTGTTCCAGTAAATTACTACAACTGCCAAGATTGCCCCCAATTGAATTACAACGGTAAACATTGATTTGAAAGCATCTGACATGTTCAATTTGATAAATTCGTCCAATAATAAAATATGACCAGTTGAACTAACTGGCAACCATTCTGTTATTCCTTCAATAATTCCTAAAAGAATAACTTTTAATATTTCTATAAACATATTTCCTCCAATTTCTTAACTACTCATATTATATGAAAAATCCGTTTATTATTCAATCTCAAATGAAAAAAGTGCAAAAGTAAATCTCTTGCACTTTCTAGGTTAATTTGCTTTTATATCAGCCCATATATCATCGTATTTTTCTACAAAATCTGATGGGTCTTTAAATATTTCCATATTTTTATGCTTTGATAAATCAGGATAAGCTGTATCATCTTCCTGGATTTCCTTGTCCAAAAGTTTTTTTGCTTCTGTTGATGGAAGAGAATAACCAATGTATTCTGCATTAACTTTTGCATTCTCAGGATCTGTCAAAAAATTTATAAATTTTTCGGCATTTTCTTTGTGTTTTGCATTTTTCAAAATAGCTAATGTATCAAACCATAAATTTGAGCCTTCCTTTGGAATTACATATTCCAAGTTTTCGTTCTCACTCTTTGCGACAATCGCATCTCCGGAATACATCACAGCAATATCCGCTTCTTCATTTACCATTTGATTTTTCGTTTCATCTACAAGATAAGCAAGTACAATATCTTTTTGTTTTATCAATGACTCTTTTGCTTTTTCTAACTCAGCTTCATTTCTAGAATTCATTGAATACCCTAACCTTTTTAAAGCAACTCCTAGAGTGTCTCTTGTGGAGTTCATCATTATGATATTGTCCTTGTATTTTTCATCCCATAAAATATTCCAGCTATCGACTTTTTCTTTTACTTTATTTTTATTGTAAAGAATTCCCACAGTTCCCCACATATAAGGAACTGTATATTCGTTTTTTGGATCATAATCCAAATTTCTAAATTTCTCATCGATGTATTTGAAGTTTGGAATTTTGCTGTAATCAATTTTTTCAAGCATTCCTTGCTTTATCATTTTCTCAGCCATGTAATCAGAAGGAACCACAACGTCGTAATTATTCCCTCCTTCTTTTACTTTCATATACATATCTTCATTTTGCTCAAAAGTATCATATATTACTTTAATTCCCGTTTCTTTTTCAAACTTTTCTATCAAAGCTGGTTCGATGTATTCTCCCCAATTGTAGACATACAAAACATTTGAATCATCTTTAGAGCAAGAAGTTAGAACCAATATAGTTAATAAGAATAATAAAATTTTTTTCATCTTACAATTCCTCCAATAGATTTGTTCTCTTGTGAAGAATCAACAATAGAATTACCATTACTAAAAACATAATAGTACTCAACGCATTAATTGCTGGATTTACACCTTTCTTTGCCATAGAATACACAGTAACGGATAAGTTTGACACGCCGTGACCTGTTGTAAAGAAACTTATTACAAAATCATCAATACTAAGTGTAAATGCTAATAAACTTCCTGAAAATACTCCCGTTTTTATTTCTGGCAACACAACTTTTCTTAAAGTGTAAAAAGGAGTCGCTCCCATATCCATCGCAGCCTCTGGCAAGAACTTATTCATTTGCGATAATTTTGGCAACACCGCTAGTATTACATAAGGAGTTGTAAATGTGATGTGTGACAATAACATCGTGAAAAATCCGAATGGAAAATTCATCAAGTTAAATATTACCATCAAACTTACTGCTGTCACTATATCTGGATTTAAAACAGGTAGATAATTCATATTTAAAAGCAAAGTTTTCTTGTAACCTCTCAAATAATAAATTCCTATCGCTGCTATTGTCCCTAAAATTGTTGCAATTATTGTGGCTAATATCGCAATTAATATTGTGGTTTTAAATGAAGACAAGATTTCTTCATTATGCAATAATTCCTTGTACCATTTGAATGTAAATCCTACCCAGCTTCCTTTCAAACGAGAATCGTTAAATGAAAATACCATTAATACAGCAATTGGTCCGTAAAGAAATAAAAATACCAATGCCAAATAAAATTTCTTAAAAAATTCTTTCATTTTATTCTCCTTTCTCATTTGTAAAAGCTAATGAAATTAAAATCATAACTATCAAAACAACAGAAATCGCACTACCATAATGCCAGTTTCCTGCTATTCTAAATTGATGCTCAATTATATTACCAATCAAATTGTATTTGTTACCACCAAGCAATGCAGATATTTCAAATGTAGATATCGCAGGAATAAACACCATAGTAATTCCTGTAATAACTCCAGGCAAACTCATCGGAAACACTACTCTCAAAAAAGTTTGCAACTTTGATGCTCCCAAATCGTAACTAGCTTCTACTAGTGAATAATCTGATTTGTCTAGTATTGAGAAAATAGGAAGTATCATAAAAGGTAAGAAATTGTAAACCATCCCCATTAAAATAGCTCCTTCAGTGTAAAGCATTTTTATTGGAGAAAAACCAAAATGTATCAACACGCTGTTGATTATTCCATTTTTGCCAGTTAAAATAATCCACGCATAAGTTCTCAACAAAAAGTTCATCCACATTGGAATAACTATCATAAGCATCAACACAGCCTTGTACTTTTTGTCTACTTTACTGATAAAATAAGCTGTTGGATATCCTATCAACAAACAAATCACTGTACTAATAAAAGCCAATCTTATTGAATTCAAAAGCACTTTTACATATTTTGATGTAAAAAATCTATGAAAGTATTCCAGCGAAAATTGTGGATTGGAAAAATCTCTCAATGATCCAGTTGTAACTGAATAATAAACTATAAGAAACAAGGGAAATACAATGAAAAATAATATCCAAATAGCATAAGGAATGGATAATTTCTTAAGCTTCATTGTCGCACCTCTTCATAATATGAATATTATCTGGATCAATGTTAATGCCTACAATACTTCCTTGAGGTTTGTTGATAGTTGATTGTGCCTTGTATTTGAAATCTCCAGTATCCACAAACATTTCGTAGTGAATTCCTTTGAACCTGTCGCTAATAACTGTCCCTTTAATTTGTCCTTTATCTGGAGCAACTATCTCCACATCTTCAGGTCTAATAACTACTTGTACATTTTCGTTTTTCGCAAATCCTTTATCCACACACTTCCATTTATGATTGGAGAATTCTACCATGCAATCTTCTAAAAATACCCCGTCAATTATGTTACTTTCGCCAATAAATTTAGCTACAAACTCATTCTTAGGTTCATTGTAGATATCTTCTGGTGTTCCTATTTGTTGAATTACACCATTATCCATAACAACAATAGTGTCGCTCATAGTTAAAGCTTCTTCTTGATCGTGTGTTACATAAACAAATGTAATTCCTATTCTCTCTTGAATATTTTTGAGTTCGTTTTGCATTCCTTTTCTCAACTTCAAATCCAATGCACCCAATGGTTCATCTAACAACAAAACACTTGGCTCATTAACCAAAGCTCTTGCTATAGCAATTCTTTGTTGTTGGCCACCACTCAAATTATTTATCTTTCTTTTTTCAAAGCCAGACAAATTAACAAGTTTCAAAACTTCTGTTACTTTTTCTCTTATTAATTTTTCGTTCATTTTTTTGATTCGCAAACCAAAAGCGATGTTTTCGAAAACATTCATATTAGGAAATAGAGCGTATTTTTGAAAAACCGTGTTCACATTTCTCTTATAAGGTGCAATATGACTGATGTCTTTCCCTTCAAAAATAATCTTTCCAGTATCTGGAGTTTCAAATCCAGCAATTAATCGCAAAGTCGTAGTCTTTCCACAACCTGACGGTCCCAATAATGTCAAAAATTCTTTATTTCTAATGTAAAGATTCAAATCTTTTAAAATATGTTCATCTTCAAAAGATTTATTAATACCGATTAATTCAATGATATTATCCATTAAACATTCCCCCTAAAAATTTGGTGGTGACATAATCCATATCACCTTGCAGATTTTTGTGCCATTATTTTCTAACATTCTAGTTTTATTGCACTTAGTATAAAAACAATCACCCTTATTTAGCTTAAATTTTTCGTTGTCTAGATAAATGTTACAGCTACCTTCAATCACATATCCAAACTCTTCGCCCTCAAATGGAGTATATTCTTTTGTTTCTCCATTATGATCAAGTGTAATTATCACAGGCTCCATAGTGTTAACCTGAGATTTTGGAACAAGCCATGTAATAGTAGAATTCATGCTCAAATCTTCACTTGACTGATAATCGTCTTTCGTGAAAATCTCTTTTACCGTAGGCTTATCCATAAAAAAAGTTGCCATATCAGTTCCCAATGCATTTAATAAGTCATTAAGTGAATCTACAGAAGGACTTGTCAAATCTCTCTCTAATTGTGATATGAAACCTTTTGTCAAATCAGACCTTTCTGCCAATTCTTCTTGGGTCAAACCAAGTTTTAACCTCAATGATCTTATTTTTTCTCCTATTTCCATTACTATCTCCTTACTTAAAATATTAAACCAAAAGTATTATAACATAAAAGCGTATAAAACTAAACAAAAAGTTAAAAATATTTTACTAAGTTTTCGCAAAAAAATACTCTCAAAATTAATTGAGAGTATTTGATAAATTTAATTAAAAGCTTCTTCCAGCTCCTCCGCCTCCGGATGAGCCTCCTCCTCCAGAGAATCCACCGAATCCTCCAGAAGATCCGCCGCCAAAACCTCCGCCGAATCCGCCGAAGTCATCGTCATCGAATCCTCCTCCAAATCCAGGGAAGAATATTGTACCACCACGTCTTCTGCCTCTGTATCTATTATTTCTACGATTACTTCTTGATATAATGTACAGAATAATCAGAAATATTATAATTCTAGCAATAGTGTTTGTAAGTTGCTGGTCTGAACTTCTGTTTAAATTTTCTTGATATTTATCAAAATCTCCAGTTAATTCAACATCATACTCAGCAGCAACTTCACTGATAACTGCATTGAATCCTTCTTGTAAAGCGTTAGAATAATTTCCGTCTTTTAAATCATCTAGCATATATTCATCAATTATTCTTCCGACTTTACCATCGTTAAGTCTTCCTTCTATTCCATAACCTGTAATGATATTGATATGACGATTACGACCCTTAGGTTCATTTAAATCTTGTGACAATAAAATCAGAACCCCGTTTTTCTTAGTGGAATCTCCGATTTTCCATTTGTTAAACAAATCAACGCCATAATCAAACGGATCTCTTCCTTTTAAATCTTTTATGGTTACAACAAGTACTTGTGAACCTGTTTTTTGCTCAAGTTCTACATTCGTCTTAACTATTTTATCTTTAACTTCCTGGCTAATCACACCCATCTCATCAAGATAAAAAGTATCCGGTGATTTCGGCAAATCTTGGGCAAAAGCATTTACATTAAAAATTAATAAAAAAGCTAAAACAAATGAGAATATCAATCTATATTGCTTTCTCATTATTTATTTGTCCTATTCAAAGTTAACTTGTGGTGCTTTTTGTGCTGAAGCATCTGCTTCAAAGTATTTTTCAGAGCTGAATCCCATTAATCTAGCAAATATTACTGTTGGGAATCTCTTAACTTTTTGATTGTATGATTTTACAACTGTGTTGTAATTCTTTCTTTCTGTAGCGATTCTGTTTTCTGAACCTGCTAATTCATCCATAAGTTGTGTAAAGTGGGTATCTGATTTTAGTTCAGGATATCTTTCTACAACAACATTCATACCATTTAATGCACTTGTCAATTCATCATTTGCTTTTGCTAATTCTTCTGGATCTTTGGCATTTTTTACACCAGCTCTAGCTTCAGAAACTTTGATGAATACATCTTCTTCATGCTTTGCAAATCCTTTTGCTGTGTTAACTAAGTTTGGAATCAAATCCGCCCTTCTTTGAACAACGTTTTGAACTTGTGCATAAGCCTCATTCACATCTTCCTTTGATTGAACCAAACCGTTGTATTGTGGCACTAGTAATAATGCTAACACAACAATAATACCTATAATAACTCCTGCTTTTTTCATACTTCCTCCTATTGTCTAATCTTAATTAATTCCATATTATCTATACATTCTTGAACCAAGCCTTCAATGTCTAAGTTTTCTTCTTCTCTTTTGACATCGTAAATTCTTGGTTTAGTGACTGGTCTTTTTGGTGTAAACACCGTGCAACAATCTTCAAAAGGCAAAATCGATGTTTCATACGTTCCTATTTCCCTTGCAATTTCTATGATTTCTGTTTTGTCACTTGCAATTAAAGGTCTTAAAATAGGAAGACTTGTTACTTCATTAATTACTGAGACCCCTTGAATAGTTTGACTTGCAACTTGACCTAAGCTTTCTCCTGTAATCAAAGCGTCAATTTTATTTTCATTTGCTATTCTTTCTGCAATCCTCATCATAAATCTTCTAGAAATGATAGTCATCATTCTTTCCTTGCAGTTTTTGGTGATAGCTTTGTACACTGGAAGCAAGTTCACAGAATAAAAGTTAATATTACCAGTATAATACGAAACTTCCTCTGCTAATTGCTTAACCTTTTCAAAACCTCTTTGACTTGTGAATGGGTAGCTGTGGAAGTGCAAACAATCCACACGAACTCCCCTTTTTGCCATAAGAAAAGCAGCCACAGGGCTATCTATACCACCAGATAATAACAACAAACCTCTTCCAGAACTACCAATTGGAAGACCACCCCAACCTTTTATTCTATCCGTGTAAACATAACAATTATCCTTAATATCTACATAAACAAAAAAGTCAGGATTTTTGATATCAACCTTAACATAATTTCCATATTTTTTTAATATAGTACCACCTAAAAGTGGATTTAATTCTGGAGATTTTGGTTCAAAGTTTTTGTCAACTCTATGAACATCAACTTTGAAGGTTTGAAGTTTATCTTCGATAATTTTACCTTCTATTATCTTTAATACCCCATCTTGCATACTTTCAACCGTTTTTTCACATTTTATGCAAGGACTAATGTACACAATCCCGAAAACTTTTTTAATTCTAACTATAATTTCATCAAAATCATTGACATCAGCCTTGATGTACAACTTACCTTGTTCTTGATAGTATTCTTCAATTTTATAATCAGAAATCGCATCCAAAATCTTACTTATTGCACGCTTCTCAAAAGTGTGTCTGTTTTTTCCTTTTAAGGTTAGTTCTCCAAAACTAACCGAAATATACCAATCTAACATTTATCTCCTCATAATATCTCTAATATCTTCTAATCTAAGCTTTAGTTTCTCTACAAACACATCCAAAACATCCTCAGACGTATCATCTGTAAATGAAATTCTTATACATCCATCTGAAAACTCATCAGGTGTGTTGATGCTTTGGATAATTCTCGATTTTTTGGAACCATTGCATGCACTCCCAGTAGAAATGTATATTTCATCTTGTTCCAAATAGTGTAGCAATACTTCACTCTTAATGTAATTAAAGCACACATTCGTAATGTATGGACTATATCCTTCTAGCTTAGAATTAAAATACACACCGTCAATTTTTGATAATTCATTCATCAAATATGACTTCATCTTGTATAATCTGTCGTAAGTTTCATCAATTTTAGAAAAAACTTCTTCACTAGCGCATTTTAAAGCCACAATCCCCGCTACATTTTCGGTTCCAGGTGAAATTCCCGATTCTTGTGAACCTCCTATTATAAGAGGCTTCACTCTTTCAGGATTTCTTATGAAAATCGCACCAATTCCCTTAGGAGCGTGGATTTTGTGACCACTAATTGTGTAAAAATCAATCTTCGCTTCATTAATATCTAATTTAATCTTGCCAAAACCTTGAATCCCATCTACATGAAACAAAGTATTCGGATTTTTTTCTTTAATTTTTTTGCCCAATTCTGTAATTGGAAGAATTTTTCCAGTTTCATTATTAACATGCATAACTGAAACTAAACGTGTTTTTTCATTTATCAAATCAATGATATCGTCAGCTTTAAAATCATCACTTACATTTACAAAATGAACAGTCCTATTTTCCTTCAACTTATTATAAGTTTTAAACACAGAAGAATGTTCTATATTTGTTGTTATAAATTCTTCTTTTTTATCATTAGTAACACTTCCATTGATAGAAATATTATTACCTTCAGTTCCGCAAGATGTAAAGAACACATTCTCTGGTCTAACATTTAATAAGTTTGCAATTGAATTTCTGGAATCAGTAACAAGCTTTTCCGCTCTCATTCCAAAATCGTATAAACTTGAAGGATTCCCAAAATCAACAGTCATTGCATTAACCATTTCTTTTACCGCATTTTCTGACACTTTCGTAGTAGCAGCATTGTCTAAATATATCATTATATCCCTTCATTTCTATTTAAAATCATATTAATATTATAACATGTAGAGAAAATTTACCAAAATAATAGTATAATGGAAATGGTGATAAAATGAATGAAAATCAGGCTATTATAAATATAGAAACAACAGGAATTGATCCTCACAAAAACCATATTTATCTTATAAATATATTCACAAATGATAGATACTATAATTTCTACTCAAACAATAATGAATCTGAAGAAAAAATCATAAAATCAGCTTATAAAATCTTACAAAACAAACAAATTATTAGTTTTAGTGAATTTGACGTGAAATTTTTCAATACAAAATTAATAAAATACACAGAATTTGATGTAATTAACAATTGCATTTACTTGCAAAAATTAATTAGAAATTACTACAATTCAAAATTCACTTCCCTTAAAGCAAAAGATTTGTCATCAAAATTATTCGATATTAATATAGATGATAAATCAAAATCAGTGAAACTATACAAAAAGATTTCAAAATCAAATCGTATTTCAGATGAATTAATAGAATTTGCCAAAACATCAATGAGTTTTAAGATAAAACTGTACAATTATATGAGAGAATTCTTCGAAGAAAATTGTGATACGTTTGAAGTATACTCAAATTTTGTTAGATATTTGTTATATGATATTAAGAAAATAAAAAATAACTTAGAAATTAGTTTGATTACAGATAATAAAATGGAAATTGATGCCATGTATGAATCAACTCAAATCAAATCACAAGGAATGTTTATAACTTTATGTTTGAGTTTGCATGAAGGATACATTGATGATGATTTTGTGGAATGCACAATGACAAGTATGGACAACAATTATAATTTAATAAACAATTACTACCCTTTAGTCATAAATGAAGAGTTTATTTATGATAATATTAAAGAATTAGTAAAATACACACTTACGGAGATTTTTAATGAATAAAAAGACAAAACAAATATTGTTTGCAATATTAGGAAACTTAATAATAGGATTTAGTATAGGAATACTCAGACTATCAAAATTAGGCGTAGATCCTCTTAGCTTTATGAATAGTGGATTTTCAGACTTTTTGAAAAAAGATTTTGGAACTGTAATTACTGTGACCAATTTCATACTAATCGTTATAGTTTTTATTGGCCACAGAAAATCTATCGGACTTGGAACAGTTATAAATATGGCGACTGTAGGTTACAGTGCTGATTTTTCGTATATGCTACTAAAGTTTATGGATACTGACAAATTTTGGGTAAACTTTATTCTGTTGATAATTGGAATAAATGTTATGAGTATAGGAGTTGGAATTTATTTGGAAGCTGACCTAGGTGCCAGTGCTTATGACGCTATGCCCTATGTTATGGACAATATAGTTAAAAGAGATTTATCATACAAGTATACAAGGATCGTATTAGACATAATATGCATCGTGGTTGGTCTGTTATTTGGAGAACAAATCGGAATAGGAACTATATTTTTAGGATTTTTATCAGGCCCACTAATTGTATTTTATAGGAATTTGGCTAAAAATTTAATTTTTGAAGAGATTTAAAAATATTTAATTATTTGTATTGAATAATCCTTAATTTTGATTATAATAAAAGTAAGTAAAATAATAAATAACTGGAGGAAATTATGAAACTACAAACGTTAAAAAAGAAGAAAAAAGGGTTTACATTACTTGAATTATTGGTAGTACTTGCCATACTGGCTATCCTTATAGCAATAGCTATCCCTGTCTACAAAAACCAAAAAGAAAAAGCAGCCATAACTGCACACAACGCAAATGTGAGAGTCTTAGAAACAGCTGTGGAAAGTTATAGGCAAGATCATGATGGTAAATTACCTGATGGGTTAAAAAAGTTAGAACCCGAATATATTAAAAGTGTTCCAAAAGTCCCAGCAGGTGCAGTTGAAGGTTCAGAAGAATATGATATAGATAAGGATGGAAATATAAAACCAGGAGAAGTAGATAAGGACAACAGTGATAGTAGTCAGACAAACCCAAAACAAAATTAATAAGAACACAAATTAAAACTCAAACCTGCTTAATCAAGCAGGTTTTTTAATGCAAAAAAGATAGCAATAAGCTACCTTTTTCTATATGGCAGAGATTGAAGGAATCGAACCTTCATCATTCAGA
This sequence comes from Finegoldia sp. BIOML-A1, assembly GCF_009678325.1. Classification (NCBI taxonomy): domain Bacteria; kingdom Bacillati; phylum Bacillota; class Tissierellia; order Tissierellales; family Peptoniphilaceae; genus Finegoldia; species Finegoldia sp. BIOML-A1. The sequence continues at coordinate 1,208 of NZ_WKZF01000009.1, read as the reverse complement.
TTCGGAGTCTGAGATTTTACCAATTAAACTAAATCTCTATACCCTATCATTTATGACTACAACTTACATTATAGTTTTTTATAAAACAATACATAATTTACGTATTATAAATTTTACTTACACTGAAAATATATAATCTCATAAAAAATTGTTATGTTTCTTGTTACGTTTTATAATCGTAGATTAAATATATAAAACATAAAAACGGCTTGATTCGATGTCTAATAACACATAGAACCAAGCCGTTAAGTTGTGGCAGGGGATAGAGGACTTGAACCCCTGACATCCGGTTTTGGAGACCGACGTTCTACCACTGAACTAATCCCCTTGGTGCCCAGAGCCGGAATCGAACCAGCGACACAAGGATTTTCAGTCCTTTGCTCTACCGACTGAGCTATCTGGGCACGTACTTTATTTAGGAAATGATTTCAATATTATAAAAAAATATTTCTTGAATAAATCAAGAAATAAATTGGTGGGCCTTCAGGGACTCGAACCCGGGACCTACCGGTTATGAGCCGGGCGCTCTAACCAACTGAGCTAAAGGCCCAAGAATAAATCATATATTCTTGGCGGAGAAAGAGGGATTTGAACCCTCGCATCCCGTTAAGGATCTACTCCCTTAGCAGGGGAGCCTCTTCAGCCACTTGAGTATTTCTCCTAAATAAAGTAATTTAAAATGGCGGAGAGGGTGGGATTCGAACCCACGCGGGGTTGCCCCCAAACGGTTTTCAAGACCGCCTCGTTATGACCACTTCGATACCTCTCCACATTTGGTGGCTCATCCGGGACTCGAACCCGGGACACCCTGATTAAAAGTCAGGTGCTCTACCATCTGAGCTAATGAACCATATTGGCTGGGGTGACAGGACTCGAACCTGTGGAATGCAAGAGTCAAAGTCTTGTGCCTTACCAACTTGGCGACACCCCACTATTATTGGCGCACCTAGGGGGATTCGAACCTCCGGCACACGGATTAGAAGTCCGTTGCTCTATCCAGCTGAGCTATAGGTGCTTAATTGGAGCGGGTGAAGGGAATCGAACCCTCGCAACCAGCTTGGAAGGCTGGGGCTCTACCACTGAGCTACACCCGCATATAGGTAATTAATCTTATTATTTTGTAAAATTTAATTGGTGGAGGAGGGTGGATTTGAACCACCGAAACATAAAGTAACGGATTTACAGTCCGTCCCCTTTGGCCACTCGGG
>NZ_WKZF01000008.1:0-61575 GCF_009678325.1 Finegoldia sp. BIOML-A1 | reverse complement strand
GAACTATTATAGTTTACTATCATCATTTCATTTTGTCAAGTGTTTTGTAAAACTTTTTTTATTTTCGTTTTACATGCGTTACTTTCTTTTAAGTAATTTAAAAAGCACTTAACTCAAAGTGCTTTTATATAATATCAATATAAAAGCTAATTGTCAAGTGCTTTATAAATTTACTTTATATTATTTTAAGAATGCGTGGTATGCTTTGCTTGTCATGTAGCAGTCAGCTTTTGATAATAATTCTACTGGTGCATGCATTGATAGCATAGCTGTTCCGATGTCAACTACTTCTGCTCCTTGGTTTGCAAGTATGAAGGCTATTGTTCCTCCACCACCTTGGTCTATTTTACCAAGTTCAGTTGTTTGCCACATTACTTTTTCTTCTTTGAATAATTGTCTTAATTCATTTAAGAATTCTGGGTTGGCATCATTTGAGCTGAACTTTCCACCGTGTCCTGTGAATTTTGCCAATGAAATTCCACATCCACTTAAAGCTGTGTTAGAATCTTCTGTTGCATCAGCATACAATGGATCGATAGCTGCTGTTACGTCTGCTGATAATACTTTTGAATTAGCCATAATTCTTCTCATTGTTAAATCACTGTAATTTTCATGTTGGTTATTAGCTATTTCTGCAATCATGTTTCCCATGTATGGTGCATTCATTGATGTATTACCAACTGAACCTATTTCTTCTTTATCTACGAATAAAGCTACTGCTGTTCTCTTAGGATTTTCAACTTTAAGGATTGCTTCTAATGTTGCGTAAGCACAAACTCTGTCGTCATGACCGTGGGATGCAATCATAGCACCGTCAAATCCAACGTCTCTTGCTTTAGTAGCTGGTACAATTTCTAATTCTGCTACTTGGAAATCAGATTCAGTTATTCCATATTTTTCGTTCAAGTATTTTAAGATACATTTTTTGATTGGGTTTTCTTTTTCATCTTTGAAATTATAGCTATCATGACCTGCTATTATAGCTAATTTTTCACCTTCAATTGCTTGACCCAATGTTTTTGAGTTCAAATCTTTAGATAAGTGAGCTAATAGTTCAGTGATGAAGAAAACTGGTTCGTCTTCTTTTTCGCCGATTTTGATTTCAACTTTTTTGCCTTCATTTGTGAAGATTACTCCGTGCATTGCCAATGGGATTGTAGTCCATTGATGTTTTTTGATTCCGCCGTAGTAATGCGTCTTCATCATTAAGATGTTTTTATCTTCTGAAAATGGTACAGCTCTAACATCTAATCTTGGGCAATCTAAGTGTGATCCAACTATATTAAGTCCTTCATTTATATCATCACCAATAACTACTAATACGCATGATTTGTCCTTATTATTTATATAAATTTTATCGCCTTTTTTGATTTGTCCTTTTAACGCTTCATTCAATTCAACAAATCCGTGTTCTTTTGCTTGATTAACAATAAATTCAGTAGCTTCTCTTTCAGTTTTGCAACTATCTAAGAAGTTTTTGTATCTTTCGCCATAAGCGTAAATTTCATCGTGTTCTTTTTCATCTACAACTTCCCAGATACTTTTCTTTTCGTAATTCAATTCCATAAAATCACTCCATTTCTGTAACTTTTTCTATAGGTTGTCCTATAATTTTAGATCCATTAATTTTAAAATCAAATGGATTTTTTGTGACAAAATATTTTGTGTCACATATATTTTGATAGTTCCCGCAAATCTCATAAATATCTTCACTTAGTAAATCTGCAGGATCTACAAATGTAATATTATCTCCTGTATATTGTTTAAGGTATTCAATTAGAACAGGATAATGTGTACATCCCAAAATTATGGTGTCTGCTCCAAAATCTACAATAGGTTTCAAATATTCTTCGACTTTTTTCAAAATTTTCTCTTTATCTTTGCAGTTTTCTTCAACGAATCCTACAAAATCAAAACACGCAGATTGGCAAACTTCAATACCTTTTTGTTCTAATAATTTTTTATATAAACCATTGTCTACTGTAGCTTTAGTTGCTATTACTCCAACTTTTTTATTAGAAGTAGTTTTTAAAGCAGATTTAACACCGTATTCAACAACTCCAATTATATCAAATTTTGCAATTGATTTCATATAATCCAACGCAATTGATGTTAACGTATTACAAGCTACGACAAGTAAATCTATCTGTTGTTCATTGAAAAACCTCACAATATTCTCAGAAATCTTAAGCATTTGTTCTCTGGTTTTAGAACCGTAAGGGACATTTGCACTATCAGCAAAATATATATATTCCTTATTAGGCATAATCTTCTTAACTTTTTTGAATACAGTAAGCCCGCCCAAACCAGAATCCACGAATCCTATTTTGTTATAAGGTTTTTGTTTTGAATACATACTTATATTTGTCCTTTAATTTATTGTAGCAATTTTCAAAGTCGTTATAGTTTTCAAAAATACCAAAAACAGTTGGTCCTGATCCACTCATAAGTGCCAAATTCGTTCCCAATTCATATAACTGTTCTTTTATAATTGAGATTTCTTCTACTAATTTTTCTGATACACTTTCCATCGTGTTAAATGCTTTCCTATAAAAAGTTTCATAATCACGACTATCAATAGCAACGGAAACTTTACCAAGACCACCCTTTGACTCTTTCAAATTATCATACACATCTTTCGAAGATATGCTCATTCCATTATTTACAATTATTATATTTTTATTAGAAAAATCAGATAATCTGACAAACTCGTTTCCTATTCCCTTTGCTCTGACACATTTTTTGTTCGTAAAATAGAAAGTATCCGCCCCTGTCAATCTACAGATTTCTTTGATTTCTTGATCAGAAAGATTAAGTGATAAATCATCATTCACATACATCAAAAACTCACATGCATTTGAACTTCCTCCAGCAAGACCTGCTGATATAGGGATTTGTTTGTCTACAAATACATCATAACCACAGTTTATTTCTCTGAACTTTTTTAAGTTCTCAAATATTTTACATATCAAATTAGTTTTATCAGTTGGAAAATCAGGATTATTGGAGCTTAAATTCAATTCGTAAGTACTATTACGATTTATATCCATAATATCGTGAAGATCAATCAAATTCATAACTGTATCGATATTATGATATCCATCTTCTCTTAAACCAAGAACATCCAATGACAGATTTATCTTGGCATAGCTATTAATCTTCATCAAATACTCTTAAATCTTCTAATTTTTCAAAAAATACTATCTTTTCGCCATCAGTTATCATAGGAACACCTACTTTGTTATCCTTAACAATTGATTCAAATTCTTTTCTATTATCTCTATAAGTAAAAAATTCTTTGAGATTTTTCATAGAATCTGTAATATTGATTTCTTCATAATCAATATTGGCATTTTTTAAAATTTCGATTGCATCTACGCAATCTGGGCATTTTTCTGACATATATAATTTTAACTTCATATTACACCTCTATTAATAAATTATACTATTGTTTAAATGTTAAATCAAACTAAAAAAACGACCTTCCGGTCGTTTTTTAACATAATTCTAACTTTACTGTTGATGTAAGTATATCTGAGTAAGTATATGATATTGTTCTTTCTGAATCATATTCGTTAGTTATTTTTATTGTAAATAAACTTGGGAACACTTGGCTGATAGTTCCTTTGTTTGTTACAATTTTATTTCGTCCTTTATCTGCCTCGACAATAACATCTTTTCCAATATTACTTCGCACCTGACTTCTAATCATGTTCAAATCGTTAATTTCCTTCACGTTATTCCTCCTAACAGATCGTCGTTAGTAGTATTATATCACTCTATCACTCTAAAGTCAAATTAAATAAAATATTTTACAGTAATATTAAAAATATGTCAATAGTTTTTGTTAATTTTTTCTAATTAGATTCCCAAAGCAATGTGTGCCATTTCAAAATAGATCAACAAACTCAATGCATCGACAACTGTAGTAATCAAAGGTCCCGCCATAATCGCTGGATCTAATTTTAACTTTTTAGCAATAATTGGCAACATCCCACCGATTAATTTTGCTGTCACTATTGTGAATATCAAAGTTAGTGAAACAACCAACCCAACCGGTACTGAAACTTTATCGACAACCATAGTTTTTATGAAACAAACAATACTCATAACTACTGAGACTACTAACGCTACTCTAAATTCTTTAAAAAATACTTTAAGCCAATCTTTTGTGCTGATTTCTCCTGTAGCAAGTCCACGTATAATAAGTGTCGATGATTGCGATCCAGAGTTTCCGCCTGTATCCATTATCATAGGAATAAATGCTGTAAGTATTATCGCTTGTCCCAATAAAGATTCATAGTGAGTCATTATTGAACCTGTAAATGTAGCAGAAACCATAAGTATCAAAAGCCATGCAATACGTTTTTTTGCCAAATTAAACACGCCTTGATCCAAATAATCATCTTCATCTGGACTCATACCTGCCATGATTTGAAAGTCTTCTGTAGCCTCTTGTTCCATAACTTCCATAATATCGTCAACTGTTATGATACCAGTAAGTCTTTTTTCATTATCTACGACAGGAAGAACAACGAATCCGTATTTTTTGAATACATCTGCTACTGTTTCTTGGTCATCATCGGTATGAACATAAATAACATCTTCGTCCATCAAGTCTTCAATCAACGTTTCTGGTTCATTAGTTACAATTGTTCTCAAAGAAACAAAACCAAGTAGTGTTTTCTTTTCGTTTGTTACAAAACATGTATAGACGGTCTGCTTGTCCACCCCTGTTTTCTTAATGACTTCAAGAGCTTTCCTTACAGTATAATAAGATCTCAATTCAATATATTCTATTGTCATCAAAGATCCCGCTGAATCTTCTGGATAATTTAAGAATTGATTAATCAAATTTCTTTCGCTTTTGTCGGTATGTCTTAGAACTTTTTTCACAATTCCCGCTGGCATTTCTTCGATTAAGTCAATCATATCGTCAAAATATAGTTCGTCTACTATGAATTTAACTTCTTTATCACTGAACGCTTCCAAAAGCCTTGTTCGATGATCCTTTTCCATATGAGAAAACACATCGATACAATCATCTTTGTTCAATAACCTGAACACAAGCATTGCACTTTTTAAATCCAATGATTCAATATAATCTGTAATATCTACCGGGTTGTATTTTTGAATTTGATTTTTAAGTTTTAAATAATCTTTGTCTTCTAGATATTTGTTAAGCAAATCCATATCTATTTCATGACGTTCAAATTTTTCATCCATCATATTCCTCACCACCTATATTTCTATTTCATATTAAATTATAACATAGATCAGAAATAATTTTACTTGAATGAACTGAAAGCTTATATTATAATAAGAATATAAATGATGAAAGGGTGATTTTATGGAAATTACTAAAGATATGTTAATTGGAGATATTATTAGAAACAATCCAGATTCTGTAGAAGTTTTGTTTAGAAACGGATTATCTTGTATAGGTTGTCCAGCCAGCCAAATGGAAAGCTTAGAAGAAGCTTGTATGGTTCACGGACTAGATGTAAACTATCTATTAGAACAATTAAACCAAAACTAATATTATACCCGCTAAACAAAGCGGGTTTTTACATAAAAAAACTACCTGTCGATTGACAAGTAGTTTTTGTTTTTATAATCCTAAAGCTTCTTTTAATTTTGCTTGATCAAAACCAACTATTTCTTCATCACCTATGATTGTAACAGGAACACCCATGTGACCTTTTTTCATAAGTTCTTTTCTAGCTTCTTGATCTTGTGATATATTCTTTTCTGTATATTTTACGTTGTTTTCGTCCATATAATCTTTTGCTGCGTGGCAATATTGGCATCCATCACTTGTATAAATTACTACATCTTTCATAAAAATACCTCCTTAAAAGTCTGTATTTTATATATACCCTTATTTGAAAATCCTAATCAATTACACTCAACTTTTTCACAATATTTTTGTAATCTTCTAGTGACAAATTCTCGGCTCTTAAATTTTCCTTTAATCCCAATTCTTGAAGAATTGACTTTAATTTTTCCTTGTCGACATTTACAAATCCACTCGTGAAACTGTTCAATATGGTTTTTCTTCTTTTGCTAAAGCCCGATCTTATTAATTGGCGTAAAAGTTCTTGGTCAATATCTTCATCTAATTTTTTGAGTTTCATATTGACAACTGCACTGTCTACTTTTGGTTGTGGCATGAACACTGTCTTTGGTGCATTCAGTATTATTTTCGCATCGCTGTTTTGTTTTACAAACAAGCTCAATGATGCATAATCCTTATTTCCTACATCAGCTACCATTCTATTTGCCACTTCTTTTTGAACCATAACAGTGATAGATTCAATGACGTCTCTGTAATTAAACAAATGCTCAATAATCGGAGTTGTGATGTAATAAGGAAGATTGGCAACCACTTTGAATTTTTTATCCCCATGATTGAGTTCATTCAAATCCACCTTCAATACATCTTCATTTATTATTTGAAAATTGTCACGATCTCTAACAGTGTATCTCAAAACATCCATAAGTCTTGAATCTATTTCTATAGAATACAAAAATTTGCATTTGTCGACAAGTCTCTCTGTCAATGTTCCAAAACCAGGGCCAATCTCAATTACGTAATCATCTTCTGTGATATCAGAATAGTCGATAATATTTTCAATCAAATTACCATCGATTAGAAAATTTTGCCCCAAAGCTTTTGAAAACTTAAATCCGAATTTGTCCAATATTTCTTTAATGTAGGAAGGTTGGTGTAGTCTATAACTCATCTTTTAATAGCCTCCTCTAATTTTTCTCTTGAAATATTGTAATTATTTAGCATTCTAAGAAAAGATTTCGCATTGCCGTAACCTATATTTAAAATTTTACCGACTTTTATTCTAAGCGATTTGGATCCTTCGCCTACTAATCCATAGTAAATCATATCATCCATCGTGTATTCATTCTTAGAATCAATCATTGACGGATGAGCGTTTTCTATGGCGATTTTGATATCTTCTTCCTTTGCATTTTCAATTCCGATATCCTCATCTTTGATACACAAATCTTGTGATATAAATGCATTTTTTGCGTTTGGAATAAAATCATTAATTCTTTTTCTGATTTTATTTCCAGCGTAGTCTGGATCAGTTAGAATTATTATTCCTCTGTCTTGGTCGATTTTTTTGAGTCTTTTGAGTAATTTGTCGCTAAAATAAATCCCACCAGTGCAAATCACTTCACAATCTAATGCTCTCTTGACTCTTTGCTCATCGTCTCTTCCTTCGACAACTATTATTTCTTTTATCATAATTTACCATCCAAAAATATCATCAGCATTATTGCAAATGATTTGTGCCGCTTCTTTTTCCGACATTTTCTTCAACAAACTAACTTCTTGTAACACCAAATTCACATATTTAGGTTCATTTCTTTTCCCACGATATGGATGAGGCGTCAAATAAGGAGAATCTGTTTCTACCAGAATTTTGTCGATTGGTAATCTCTCACAAGTTTCTTTGACATTTCTAGCATTCTTAAAAGTCACAACTCCACTAAATGAAATATAATATCCCAAATCAATAAATTTCATAGCCATTTCATAACTTCCAGAATAAGAGTGCATTATTCCTCTAACATTAGGATATTTCGCCAATATATCGTATGTGTCTTGGATTGCATCTCTTGTGTGAATAATTACAGGCAAGTTTTTTCTTTCGGCGATTTGCATTTGTTTCTCAAATAGATATTTTTGCTTGTCCTTGTCGTGTTCATAATGATAATCCAGCCCAATTTCCCCGATAGCTTTGCATTTTGGATTATCAGCCAACTCTTCTATCCTAGAAATATCTTCATCCGTAAATCTGCTATCTTCTTCAGGGTGAATCCCCACAGCATTGTATAAGAAATCATACTTTTTTGACAATTCTATGGCTTTAATGGAGTTTTCTACATTGTCACTTGGAAGCATAGCTTTTACAACAGAATTAGATTGTAGGTTTTCAATTATTTTATCCCTATCAAAATCAAATTTCTCATCTGTCAAGTGGCAATGCGTGTCGTATATTACATAATCTCCCATTAAGATACAGTCGCTCCGTCTTCAAATTCTGAATCAAGTAAACTTGCCATTGTTAAATTATCTCCCTTACTTGCCGCAAGAAGCATACCTTGAGATTCTACTCCTCTCAATTTTACAGGCTTCAAATTGTACACTACAATAACCTTTTTGCCTATCAAATCATCTGGTTCGTACCAGTTTTTAATACCTGAAACTATTTGTCTTGTTTCTTCTCCGATTTTAACCTTGAAAACCAAAAGTTTATCGGCATCTGGATGTTGCTTTGCTTCTACAATTTGTCCAACCCTCAAATCAAGCTTGTCAAAATCATCTATAGTTATTTCTTCTTTTTTCTTAGCTTTCTTTGATTTTTTCTTAGATTCTTTAGGAGCTTCTTCTTTGTTATTGTCTCTTAATTCAGAAACTTTTTTACCAGTTCTTTCTTCGATTAATTTGTCGTTAACTTCGTTCAATCGTTCAGTTTCTTTCTTGATGTCTAATCTATTAAACAAGTTTTCTCCTCTTTGAACCTTAGTTCCAACAACAGTTTTACCGAACACTTTTCCATCTTCCCATTTAATTTCAGAAAGACCAATTTGCTCTTTGATTTTATTGCTTGTTTCTGTGATAAATGGAGAAGTTAATATACAAATAACTCTTATCGCATCCATCAAATTATACAGAACAGTTTTCAATCTTTCTGGGTCTTCTTTAATCAAAATCCATGGAGTTGTTTCATCAATATATTTATTAGCCCTTCTAACAACTTTCCAAATTTCTTCAAGTGCATTTGAAAAATCAAGTTCTTCCAATAACTCTTCAACTTTTCCTTGGCATCCTTCGACTACAGATATTAAACTCTTGTCAATATCGTTGTTGTCATTTGGTTGTGGGATAACGCCATCAAAATATTTTTCAACCATTGAAACTGATCTACTTACAAGATTTCCCAAATCATTTACCAAATCTGAATTAAATCTGTTCATAAATCTTTCTGTCGTAAAGTTACCATCATTACCAAAAGTAAAATCTCTTAAAATGTAGTATTTTAAAGCATCTACCCCGTACAAATCAATGATTGGTTCTGGATAATATACATTTCCCTTTGATTTACTCATCTTATCTTCATTGAATAAAATCCATCCATGAGCGAAAACTCTCTTTGGCAATGGAAGATCCAACGCCATCAACAATGCTGGCCAAATAATTGTGTGGAATCTTACAATTTCTTTTCCAACCAAGTGAATATCGCATGGCCAGAATTTATTGAATAATTCTTCATCTTGTCCATATCCAATCCCTGTCAAATAACAGCTAAGCGCATCAATCCACACGTAAATAATATGCTTATCATCAAATGGAACCTTAACTCCCCAGTCAAAGCTTGTACGAGATACGGATAAATCTTCCAATTCACCACTTAAAAAGTTATTCACCATTTCGTTCTTACGAGATTCTGGCTTCAAGAAATCTGGATTGTCTTTGTACAATTGTAAAATTCTATCTTTGTATTTTGATAATCTGAAAAAGTACGATTCTTCTTCGTGATAGTGAACATCACGTCCACAATCTGGACACTTTCCATCCTTTAGTTGTGATTCTGTCCAAAAAGCTTCACAATCGACACAATAATGTCCCTTGTAAGTAGACTTGTAAATATCTCCCTTATCGTATAATTTTTGAAAAATTTCTTGAACATTTTTTTCGTGAGCCTTGTCTGTACTTCTGACAAAACTATCTATGTCTATGTCTAGTTTTTTCCACAAATCCTTGGCACTTTGTACAATTGGATCGATATAATTTAATGGATTATCACCCATATTTTTTTCTTTTGCTTTTTCATACAACTTTTGACCGTGTTCATCAGTACCTGTAGTCAAGAACACATCGTAGCCTTGGATTTTTTTGAATTTCTTCAAAGTATCAGCAATGATTGTTGTATAAGTATGACCCAAATGTAAATTACTACTTGGATAATAGATCGGAGTAGTAATATAATATGATTTCTTTTCTTCTGACATAATTTCCCTCCTAAATAAAACTACAATAAAATAAAAAATCCCTTATATGACATACATCATATAAGGGCGAAAATCCGCGTTACCACCTTAATTTTAGAATATAAAATATTCTCTCATTGTTTGGCACTTTAATGCCTAGCATTTGATAACGGATGCTCCCGGAAAAATTTAAAAGCATTAGCTATTCAACTTTTCAAACTCAAAGACCATATTCTGCAATAATCTAATATCCTATTCCACCAAATTAAGACTCTCTTTAAAAAAAATTATTACATACTCATCTCATCATAGTCATTTTATCAATATATTAAAATAATATCATAAACAAATGATTTGTCAAGCAATCAAAAAAGAGAGGCTATTATACATAACCTCTCCATAAATTTATCGACTATTTTAATTCGATAGTAGCTCCAACTTCTTCAAGTTTAGCTTTTAATTCTTCAGCTTCTTCTTTAGAAGCGCCTTCTTTAATTGCTTTAGGAGCTTCGTCTACGATAGCTTTAGCATCTTTTAATCCTAATCCAGTTAAGTCTTTAACTGCTTTGATAACTTTCATCTTAGCGTCACCAACTGATGCTAAAATTACATCAAATTCTGATTTTTCTTCTGCTGCTGCTCCACCTGCTGCTGGTGCTGCACCTGCTGCTGCTACAGGAGCTGCTGCTGATACTCCAAATTTTTCTTCTGCTTTTTCTACTAATTCATTTAATTCAAGAACAGTTAAGCCTTCAACTGCTTCTAAGATTTCATCTATTGACATTTTTTACCTCCAAATTTTATTTTAATTAATTATTCTTCTACTGTTTCAGTAGTTTCGTTTGATTCAGCTTCTTCTGAACCTTCATTTTTTGATTTAGCAATAGCATCTGCTAAATATACAAATTTTGATACTGGAGCTTTGAAGCTTCCAAGCATTTTTGTAAGAAGAACTTCTCTTGAAGGGATAGATGCGATTTTCTTCACACCTTCAACATCTAAGAATTTGTCTCCTAAATAACCTGCTTTAATTTCTAAATTTTCGTGATCTGCTGCGAATTCTTTAGCTATTCTAGCTGCAGCGATTGGATCATCCATACTGAATGCAACCGCGTTAGGACCAGATAAGTAATCTAAGAATCCATCAAATCCCAATTCTTTAAAAGCAAAATTCATCATTGTGTTTTTGTATACTTTGAATAATACATTTTCATTTCTGAATTTTTCTCTTAATTCTGTTGCTTCGCTAACATCTAATCCTCTATAATCAACGATAACCATTGATTTAGCATCATTAATGTGTCCTTTAATTTCATCAACAACAGCTTTCTTTTGATTTAAAACGTGTTCTTTCATTATTTCACCTCCATGAAAAAGGCTACACTAAAAAAGTCTTTCCATCCAAAGACAGAAAGACTGATAAACTCATATCTTATGCTCCTCTGTAGGATGATTAAACTTTAATAGTCCCTACTGTCTTCGGTAGCCCAAATTAATTACTTGATTATTATATCATATTCTATGAATATGTCAACATTTTTTTATTATTTTTCTTCAATAATACAGATGTTTTTATCTTTCAATTTCTTTTCCTTATATCTGTACAATAATTCATAAATTGTAGCAAATATCGGAACAAAAATAAGCATTCCAACAATACCGCTTAACGCTGCACCTATAGTAACTGCAACTAGTACCCAAATAGATGGTAGCCCTACAGAAGATCCCACGATTCTAGGATAAGTTACATTACCATCAAATTGTTGAAGTACAATTATGAAAATCACAAACATAATAGCTTTTGAAAAAGATTCGATTAAAATAATCAAAGCTCCTAGAGCAGCTCCTAGTATAGCTCCAACCAATGGAATTAATGCTCCAAAACCAATTAGCACACTAACAGTTGCAGCGTTTGGCATTTTGAGTAGATACATTCCTATAAAGCACATAAATCCAAGCATAAATGCTTCGATAAATTGACCTTTGAAAAAAGAATAAAATTTTTCGTAAGCCACCTTAAAGAAAATTAAAATCTTGTTTGCAGTTTTTCCACTGAAGAAAACATACGCCAATTCTGTAAATTGTCTTCTCAAAGTTTCTTTTGAAAATAATAAATAAATAGCAAATGTGAACGACACTACAAAACTAAGTACAACAGAAAACACTGTGCTAATTCCAAAAAACACATTGTTCAATATATCCAATCCATTTTTGGTTAAGTAAGGTTTCAATTTTACAACCAAATCATGAGTATTTGTGATAGCGTAAGTGTCGTAAATTTTATCTAATTGTTTTGCAACCTCTGGATATTTTCTTAGCTTTTCAACCAATACCGGAATTCCTTGGATTAGTGATTTAATAGCTTCAAAAAAATTAGGAATTATAAGTATCACTACAAATGCTATTATTGCACTAACTATTACTAAACTTATTAACAGAGATATTGCTCTTTTTAGACCCGGTTTAGAAGTCCATTTTTTAAAAATTTTATTCTCAATAAAATTCATAGGCATATTTAGGACAAAAGCTAGTGCCGCACCAATAATAAATGGGGATATAATCGCCATAAAAGTGCCCAATGCATTTCCTATTGATTTCCCATTGAACAAAAGATATGCCAAAATGACAGGAACAATTAATATTATTATCCCTATTTGAATTTTCTTTTTATCTTCTTTTAATAATTTCATTTTTCCCTCTGTATTTAAGAAAAGCCACCTTAACGGTGGCTAATAAATTCTTGTTTATATTATTCTTTCGCAAATTGTAATGGATTAACCTTGATTCCAGGGCCCATTGTTGAAGCAATTGTTAAAGATCTAATATATTTACCTTTTGATGAAGCTGGTTTTGCTTTCAATATTGCTTGCATTAACGCATTGATGTTTTCAGCAATTTTTTCTTCTCCGAAAGAAACTTTACCAACTGGAACGTGAATAATATTGCTCTTGTCAGTTCTATATTCAACTTTACCAGCTTTGATTTCTTTGATTGCACTTGTAACATCCATAGTTACTGTACCAGCTTTAGGGTTTGGCATTAAACCTTGAGGTCCTAAGATTCTACCAATTCTACCTACTACACCCATCATGTCTGGAGTAGCCACTGCAACATCAAATCCTAACCAACCTTCTTTTTGGATTTTTTCTGCTAAATCTTCTGCTCCTACAAAATCTGCTCCTGCAGCTTTTGCTTCTTCAGCTTTTTCACCTTTTGCAAATACAGCTACCTTTTGGTCTTTACCTGTACCATGAGGAAGTACGATAGTACCACGAACTTGTTGGTCAGCGTGTCTACTATCTACACCTAATTTTGCGTGTAATTCTACTGATTCGTCAAATTTAGCTTTAGCAGTTTCAACAACTAATTTACTTGCTTCGTCTAATTTATATTCAACTGTTCTATCAATTAATTTTGCACTTTCTTGATATTTTTTACCTTTTTTTGCCATATAATCCTCCTTGTGGTTCTAACGAACTAAATCTCCCACTATTCTTCTACTGTAACTCCCATACTTCTTGCTGTACCTTTAATCATACTCATAGCAGATTCTAAGTTTGCTGCATTTAAGTCAGGCATTTTAATTTCAGCAATTTTCTTAACTTGTTCTTTAGTTAATTGTCCAACTTTAGTTTTATTAGGTTCTCCTGAAGCAGAATTTAATCCTAATTCTTTTTTAATAAGAACTGGTGCTGGTGGAGTTTTTGTTATAAATGTGAATGATCTATCTTGGTATACAGTCATAACAACTGGAATAATCATTCCCATTTGGTCTTGAGTTTTTGCGTTAAACTCTTTTGTAAATTGCATTATATTAACACCGTGAGGTCCAAGTGCTGTACCTACTGGTGGTGCAGGTGTTGCTTTACCTGCAGGAATTTGTAACTTTACTATTGCTTGTACTTTTTTAGCCATATTAGTTCCTCCTTAAACTATTGTGGTTATCGGGGCTAACCTCCCACATCGATCTATATGAAATTAATTAAATAACTTATATTCAAATTTATATTTTTTCGATATCATCAAAGCTAATTTCAACAGATGTGTCTCTGCCGAACAAGGAAATTAAAACTTTACAGATAGCTTTTTCAGTATTTATTTCTTCAATAATACCTACTTGATCGCTAAATGCTCCAGAAACAATATTCACATTGTCTCCTACATTAACATCAATTTCTTTTTTAGAGTAAGATTGATTTTTAAGAGCGAATTTTTGGATTTCCTTTTCACTAACTGCTACAGGTTTGGATTCTGGTCCTACAAATCCTGTAACACCTCTGGTATTTCTAACTAAATACCATGAGACATCGGTAATTGTCATCTTAACGAAAACATAACCGGGGAAGATCTTTCTTTCTTTTAACTTTTTAGCTCCACCGACCTCTGAAACATATTCTTCAGTAGGTACTACTACTTCAAATATATCGTCGATATAACCACGATTTTCTACCATTTTTTCAATATTAACTTTTACTTTACCTTCGTGTCCAGAGTAAGTATGTACTACATACCATTTCCCCCCTTTGGCACGTTCCTTAAAATCTTCAGTTGCATTTTCAATAAATGTGTTATTTTTTTCGGTCATTGTGGATACTGTTCCTTTCTATATAAATATTCCAATTAAACGTTGGAACACAGTATCTAATCCGTATACGATTAATGCAACTATAAAGGAAATTATAACTACTACTATTGAGTATTCTAAAGTTTCCTTTGGTGTCGGCCAGACAATTTTATTCCATTCAGTCTTCACGCCTTTCAAAAATCCTTGATTTTTTTGGGCTGATTTTTGATTAGAATTTTGCGTATTTTTCGCTGCCATAAGCTCCTCCTATCTTGTTTCCTTGTGTAGAGTGTGCTTTTTACAGAATTTACAATACTTGTTAGTTTCCACTCTATCAGGGTGAAGTTTTTTATTCTTTTTAGTAGTGTAATTTCTGCTCTTGCATTCAGTACATTCTAAAATTACTTTATCTCTCATATTAGACCTCCTCTATTAGTATGGACAAAATCCACCGTACTACTTTATCATAAATGCGTTGAAAAGTCAATAAATACTATACTCTTGACAAATATTCTCCAGTTCTTGTATCTATTTTAATTTTATCTCCTTCGTTTACAAATAAAGGTACGTTAACTGTAGCGCCTGTTTCTACAGTAGCTGGTTTTGTAGCTCCTGTTGCAGTGTTACCTTTAATACCAGGTTCTGTTTGAGTGATTTCTAACTCAACAAAGTTTGGTGGAGAAACTTGGAATGCTTTACCTTTGAAAAATTTGATTGTTGCCATATCATTTTCCTTTATATAAAGAATAGCTTCTTCAACACTAGCTTTATCAATTGGTAATTGTTCATAAGATTCTGGGTCCATGAAATAATATAAAGTTCCATCGTTGTATAAGTATTGCATTTCTCTTGTTTCAATTCTAGCTTCTTCATATTTTTCGTTAGGATTGAATGTCATGTCTCTGTTTGAACCAGTCATAACTGATCTGATTTTTGTTCTTACGAAAGCTGCACCTTTTCCTGGTTTAACGTGTTGGAAATCTATAATTTGCCATACATCTCCATCCATTTCAAAAGTTGTGCCTTTTCTAAAATCTCCTGCTTGTATCATATATACCTCCTACAATTATCTATCATATATTATACATTACTAATTAATTATGAACAACTATTTTCTCGCACATTCTGATGCATCGCCTTGTAAAATTTTCAAAGCGTGATCTAACGTATCAATTATGTATTCCAAACTTTCTTCAACAGCCTTAGGACTACCCGGCATATTTATTATGAGGGAGTTTTTCCTAATAACTGAAACAGCTCTTGAAAGCATTGCTCTTTTTGTAATCGTCATCGAATAATTTCTAATCGCTTCACTAATTCCCAAACAAAGTTTTTCTGAAACTTCTAATGTAGCCTCAGGAGTTACATCTCTTTTTGAAAATCCAGTTCCACCCGTAGTCAAAATCAACTCAATATTTTCATTGGAATACTCGATTAATTTTTCTTTTATAAGTTCTTTTTCATCTGCTACAATATCATATTTTTCTAATTTATAGCCGTTTTTTTCGATAATTTCTATAATTTTTTTACCACTTAAATCTTCTCTTTTTCCTTGAGAACCCTTGTCTGATACTGTAAGCACTGCTACTTTATACATATTAAAACCTCTTTGTGTCAATATATTTGCTTGACCTTGATATTATATAAAAATACTAGCCCATTGTCAATATTAAAATGCGTCAATATAGTGATTTAATTTGAAATTATCCAAATAAATTTCTATCACATCAAATCTAGGCTGATAATCGTACAAATCATTTTTGTCGATATAAATTTCTGTTGTTTTTCTTATTCTGTCTTGTTTTCCCAAAGTTACAAAATCAGAAGGAGCGCCGAACTTGTCATCAGTCCTTGCTTTTACTTCAACTATTACCAAATAATTTTCGTAAGTGCAAACTATGTCTAGTTCCCCAATTCTCTCGGAATAATTCCTGTCAATAATTTCGTAACCTTTTTCTATTAAATATTCACAAGCGTAATCCTCGGCAATTTTACCTCGGTTTTTTTCCATTTTCATATAATTTCCTCAAAAAAGTTTTTCTATGAAGTGGACACTCTCCATGTTCAAGTATCATTTCTCTGTGAAATTTAGTTCCGTATCCCTTGTGCTTTTCAAAACCGTATTGTGGATAGATAGTAGCCATATCCTTCATGTACTCATCTCTTATAACCTTTGCTACAATTGATGCGCAAGAAATCGGATATAATTTTTCGTCACCTTTGACAAATGACATTTGTTTAATATCTGTGTCAATAATTTCTGCATCAATTACAATCAAATCAGGTTTTATGAATTTATTGTCCTTTGTTTTCAGACTTTCTACAGCTCTTTTCATAGATAATCTCGTGGCTTGCTTGATGTTAATCTCATCAATCACACTTTGATCCACAAAATTTACACTGTATGCCAAAGCTTGATCCAAAATCATATCCTTGAATTTAATTCTCTTTTTTTCAGAAAGCTTTTTTGAGTCAGTGACTCCTTCTATTATCTCACAATTTTTAGGCATAATAATTGCACATGTCACAACAGGACCTGCTAATGGTCCTCTTCCAACTTCATCTACGCCACAAATTAATTCTTCCTCAAATTCGTTATAATCAATCGCAAACATCTTCTAATGAAATTCTTCCTAACTTTGTTTTTCTAAATTCATCTATTACTATCGATGAAACTTTAGAATAGTCAATATTTTTTCCTTTTAACAAACAGCCACGTCTTATAGCAATATCATTCATAATTTCGATTGTTTCCTTGTTTTGTGTATCAACCGAATATCTTTTTTCTAAAATTTGTGGATCAATACTCATTAGTTTCTCGATTAGTTTATACGCTAAGTTTTCTTCATCCAAAATTTCATCTTTGATAGCTCCAGTAAACGCCAAATTAAGGCCAATTTCATTATCTTCGAATTTCGGCCACAAAACACCTGGTGTATCCAATAATTCCATCTTTCCTTTTATTCTAATCCACTGATTAGTCCTTGTAACTCCTGGAGTGTTTCCTGTTTTGGCAGATTGTCTATTGGATAATTTGTTGATTATAGTAGATTTTCCAACATTTGGAATACCAACTATCATCATTCGAATAATTTCTGATTTTATGTTTTTGTCTTTTCTATTAGCAAGTACATCTTCTAAAATCTTTTTAGCTGTTGGCTCAATTTTATCCAAATTTTTACCGTTTTTGCTATCGATTGGAAGTGCTGTTATATTTTTCTTTGCAAAATAATTAATCCAGTTTTGTGTAATTTTAGGATCTGCCATGTCCATCTTGTTCAATAAAATCAATTGCGGCTTATCCTTTAAGATATCTTCTATAACTGGATTCATGGATGATCTTACAATTCTGCTATCCACAAGAACCAAAACTATGTCGACAACTTTCATGTTTTCTTTTATCTTGTCAATAGCTTTTTTCATGTGCCCTGGATACCAGTTTATATTATTAATGTCCATGTTATTTCCTTTCCATCTAAAAAAAGTACTGAGAAAACCTCAGCACTCAATTTAGAATTTTTGTTTTTCTTTAACTTTAGCAGCTTTACCTTCTCTGTGTCTTAAGTAGAATAATTTTGATCTTCTTACTTTACCTTCTCTAACTAATCTTACGTTAGTTACTCTTGGTGAGTTGATTAAGAAAGTTCTTTCTACTCCTACACCATAAGCTAATCTTCTTACTGTGAAAGTTCTTCTAAGTCCAGTTCCTTGCATTTTAATTACAGTTCCTTCATAAACTTGAACTCTTTCTTTGTTACCTTCTTTGATAAGGTAGTCTACTTTTACAGTATCGCCAACATGAAAGTCGAACTTATTTTCTCTTAATTGTTCATCTTCTAATGTTTTTATAATATCCATTATGATCCTCCTTGGTTTTTTTCTTTCAGATATTTCTGATATATATCTTCTCTTTTAAGTTTAGTGTTGTTTAGTCTTGATTTTTCTCGCCACTGTTCGATTTTTTCGTGATTTCCTGATAATAAAACTTCAGGAACTTCATATCCGTTAAATACTCTGGGTCTTGTGTAGGAATCTTCCTGTAGCAATAAATTGTAGTGCGAATCTGTCTTATAACTTTCATCATTTCCCAAAACATCGTTAATCATTCGGCTTACACAATCTATAAGAACCATAGCTCCTAATTCTCCACCAGTCATCACATAATCTCCAATAGAAATCTCCTCATCACAATAATGATTGATGATTCTACTGTCGACACCTTCGTAATGGCCACAAAGAATGACTATTTCTTTTTCTTTTGAAAGTTCTATACACTTTTGTTGATTAAGAACTTTCCCTTGAGGAGACATAAACACAACTTTTGATTTGTTTTTGTTCACATCTTCCAAGCAGTCATAAATTGGTTGGCAAGTCATAAGCATCCCAGCTCCGCCACCATATATCTCATCGTCTACTTTTTTGTGTTTATTTTTAGTGTAATCTCTAATATTAACCACTTCAAGTTCAATGAGATTGTTTTGGATTGCTTTTCCTATGACTCCGTATGATTTTAAGTAATCAAAACTTTCTGGAAATAATGTGAGAATTATAAATTTCATCACATACCCTCAATTATAACTACATCGATTAATCCATTTTCTAAATCTATTTTTTTAATGAACTCTTTTACAGCAGGTATCATAAATTCTTTTTCATCATTTTTTATTACATATACATCATTACTATAAACGCTCAAAACTTCAACCAAATCTCCGATGTATTCACCATTACTATAAGCTTTCAATCCTATCAAATCGTCAATGTAAAAGCTCCCATCTTTCAATTCGTATCTGTCTTTTTCATCTATATATAAAAACTGTTTTTTGAATTCAAGAACTTCATTAATATCGTTAAATTCTTCAAAATCGATGTACAAAAAACCCTTGTACATTCTATAATTTTGAATATTGACCTTAACTTTTTTATCCCCGAGATAATAACAAATATCTTCGTCAAATCTTTCGATATTATCAGTCAACGGTCTCATTTTAAGACATCCTTTAATACCGTGAGTATTGAGCACTTCTGCTACAGCTATATATTCCATTATTGCAAAATATCTACGACAACTTTTTCGCCACTCTTAATAGCCGCTGCCTTAGTAATAGTTCTAATTGCCTTGGCAATCTTCCCTTCTTTTCCTATAATTTTTCCCAAATCTTTGGAATCTGCTTTAATTTCTATAATAACCGTATGTTTGTCTTGTCTTGATGTTACTTCAACTGCTTCTTTATTATCAACTAACGCAGTAGCAATTGTTTTAACTAATTTTTCCATGACAACTCCCAACTTGTATTATTATTTTGCTTCGTAAACTCCATTATTTTTGAATAATCTGTCTACTGTATCTGTAGGTTTTGCACCGTTTTTAATCCATTGTTGAACTTTTTCGCTGTCAACTTTAACAGTTTTTTCTTCAACTAATGGGTTGTAATATCCGATTTCTTCGATGAATTTACCATCACGAGGACATCTTGAATCTGCGACAACTATTCTATAAAATGGTTTCTTCTTTGCTCCCATTCTTTTCAATCTAATTTTTACTGACATAATTTACCTCCATAACTTATTATCTAAAAAAAGGCATTTTCATTTTACCTTTTTTGCCAAATTTCTTTTGTAGCGCTCCCATATTTTTCATCATAACTTTCATTTCTTTGAATTGTTTCAAAAGTTTGTTAACCGCTACTTGATCTTGACCACAACCTTTAGCAATTCTTTTTCTTCTAGATATACTAATAATATCTGGGTTTTCTCTTTCTTCTTTTGTCATAGATTTGATAATTGCTTCAATCTTGTCAAATTCTTTGTTATCGAAATTAACTTGTTTAAGCATTTTACTATCTACGCCAGGAATCATTGCAAGAATATCTTGCATAGGTCCCATTTTTTTGATTTGCTGCATTTGGTCAAGAAAATCATTAAAGTCAAAACTTTGAGCTTTAATCTTTTCTTCTAGCTCTTTTGCCTTCTTCTCGTCAAATTGATTTTGTGCTTTTTCGATAAGGCTAAGAACATCTCCCATACCCAAGATACGCGATGCCATTCTGTCCGGATGGAACGGCTCCAAGTCTCCAAGTTTTTCACCGACACCTATAAATTTAATAGGCTTATCAGCAACTTGTCTGATTGATAAAGCAGCACCACCTCTTGCATCACCGTCTAACTTAGTAAGAATAATTCCTGTAATATCCAAATCTTCGTTAAACTTAGCTGCAACATTAACCGCATCTTGTCCAGTCATAGCATCTACAACTAACAAAATATCTGAAGGATTCACTTCTTGTTTAATATTTTTCAGCTCATCCATCAAAGTATCGTCAATATGAAGACGACCGGCAGTATCTATAATTACATAATCAATGTTCTTTTTCTTAGCTTCTTCGATTGCTTTTTTTGAAATTTCAACGGGATTTGTCTGTCCCATTTCAAATACTTCTACCCCAACTTTTCCACCGACAACTTGAAGTTGTTTAATGGCAGCAGGTCTGTAAATATCACACGCTACAAGTAGTACACTTTTGTTTTTATTTTTCAAATTTAATGCAAGCTTTCCGGCATGAGTTGTTTTACCAGCCCCTTGCAAGCCACAAAGCATAATTACTGTAGGCTTCATCGGTGAAACGTTAAGTTTTTCTTCTTTTTCACCCATCATTTTAGTTAATTCTTCATTAACTATCTTGATAACTTGTTGACCTGGAGTAAGACTTTCCAAAACAGAAGAATCAATAGCACGTTCTTTTACCTGAGAGATAAAATCTTTGACAACTTTGTAGTTAACGTCAGCTTCCAATAAAGCAAGCTTAACTTCTCTCATCGCAACATCTATATCTTTTTCTGTTAACTTTCCTCTGTTGGTCAATTTTGACAAGGCATTTTGTAATTTATCGGACAAATTTTCAAATATCATTTTCCACATCCTCTAAATCATTTAAGAAATTTTCTATATCTATAATGATATTTTCAATTTCTTTGCTTTTGATTTCTGGTGACAAAGAGAAAAGATCATTTCTGATTTTTCTAAGAAATTGATGACTCTTTTTTGATTTTCCAATTAAGCCAAGTTTTTGTTCGTATTCATAAAGCTTATTTTCAGCTCTTTTCAAACTATCACTTACAGCTTGCTTGGAAATATCACAAATTTGAGCAATTTCATTTAATGACAAATCTTCATTGTAGTATTTGTCAATCACATCGTATTCTCTTTTCGTAAGCAATTTACCATAATAATCAAACATCATGGTAATATTTAATAATTTTTCCATTCAATCACCGTCAACCTTTTTACTTGACTTGTATATTATATAAACTTAAAATCCATTTGTCAAGCATTTTAATCAAAAAAAGAAGTGCTTTTTTTGCACTTCTAATTTTTATAATTTTCACTAATAAAATTCTTTTTTCAAACTTCTACTGAATAATTTGTCGATTTCTTCTTCACATTTCGAATTTTCGTACAAAACTTTGTACACTGCATTGTTAATCGGTAAATCCAAATTCATTTTGTCTGCTTTAATCTTAATAGCTTTTACAGTGTAGTATCCTTCAGCTAATTTATCGTATTTTTCTGATTTCGCATACATTTCACCAAACATTCTGTTGTGAGAGTATTGTGAGAACACTGTCGCCTCGTAATCTCCCAAATGACAAAGTCCGTATGCACTTAGCTCTTTACCTCCCGAAGCTTTAATAAACCTTGCAACTTCTCTACAACCTCTACTCATCAAAGCTCCCTTCAAAGAACTTATTTTCATTCCATCCAACATTCCTGCAGCAATTCCAATTACGTTTTTGTAAGCTGCTCCGATTTCATTTCCAATCAAATCTTGGCCATAATAAAATCTAATCAAATCTGAACTGTAATTTTCAATCAACAATTCTTTCACATCTTCATCTTCCGAATCAATTACCATACAATTTGGAACATTGCGATAAAATTCTTGTGGATGACCCGGGCCAATCCAAGCTGCAACTTTGTTAGATCCATCCATAATTTCTTTGCAGACTTCTGATAATCTTTTTCCTGTCGAAATCTCAATTCCCTTCATATTAGTAACGATAATTTTATTCTTAATTCCAATAGACTTAAGTTCTTCACACACATTTCTAAAACCTTGTGCATTTATACTAACATGAATAACATCACATTCTTTTGCTCTTGTGATATCATCGGTTAATTCCAAATCATCTTGCAAAGTAATAATTCCATTGCTACGACTTTTCTTAAAGTTTTCGAAATCTTCAGTTCCATTCAAACCATACAACAAAACTTCATGACCAATTTTTTTCAAATACCAAGCGATGAAACTTCCCCATCTGCCAGGCCCTATAACCATAATTTTCATTATATAATATACCTCTTTATTTCTTCTTATTAGATTTCTTATTATTTTCTTTATTAATAGCTCTCATTCTAATCATATTCATCCACAAAAGTGTGTTGTAAATTAAAAATGTAAGATATGTTAAGAACACATATACCTTATTAGGATGGTAATAAATCAACATAAAACCTATTAACAAAACGATAAAACTTCCGTATTCGAATTTTGTTCTTTTTCTTTCAAGACTTTTTGGTAAAATCATTTTATTTTGCGACGCATAAACTGCCCACGCAAGTAAAATTAACAACGATATTATGTTTTGGCCTCTAAGCAAAGTAGATACGAAAACCACCATCAAAACATTTGATATCGCCAATATAACATTGTCTGCATTTTTAGTATTATTTTTCATCATATCACCTAGATAAATTATAACATATTACCAAATTTAAAATAATGTAAAACTTTTAGTTAGTAATAAAAAATCCTGTTATCAAATACTTGATAACAAGATTTTGTCAACATAAATTTATTTCTTTGCTTTTTGATCCTTGTCTTCTTGTTTCTTTTTTTCGATGTAGGCTTGTTGTTTTTGTTTAATCAAATACTCAGCTGCAATTCCTGGCATTGTCATGGCTATCGGATCCAAGATTTCTTTCAATTCATCTTCTGTTAGGATTTTTTCGTCCAATACGATATTTCTAACTGTGATTCCTGTACTCAATGCACGTTTTGCGATTTCAGCAGATTTTTTGTATCCGATATGAGGAACAAGTGCTGTAACTATTCCTACAGATTTTTCGACGTCGTTTGAAAGTTTTTGTCTATTTGGTTTAATTCCAAGTATACAATTTTCTCTGAAAGTTTTCACTGCGTTAGTTAATATAGATATTGATTCGAACAAACTATCAAATAACACTGGTTCAAAAGCGTTTAGTTCTAATTGTCCGTGTTCAGCACACATTGTAACTGTATTATCATTTCCAATAATTCTGAAAACAACTTGGTTTACAACTTCTGGTATTACAGGATTAACTTTTCCTGGCATAATTGATGAACCATTTTGTCTAGCTGGAAGTTCAATATCTCCAACCATAGTTTTTGGTCCTGAACTCATTAATCTCAAATCACTTGCCATTTTTGACAAACTCACTGCAGTTGATTTTACTGCTGATGATATCTCTACAAGTCCATCCAAGTTATTAGTTCCATCTATTAAATCCTCTGCTTGATGCAAATCAAATCCTGTTAGCTCAGCTAAAATCGGAACAATGTTGGTAAAGTAAACTTTGTCTACATTTACACCTGTACCAATAGCAGTAGCTCCCATATTTATAGATTCAATTTGATCAGATGATCTTCTAATTCTTTTGATATCTCTTTTGATTACTGAATAGTATGCGTGGAATTCTTGTCCCAATCTAATTGGAACTGCATCTTGAAGTTGAGTACGTCCCATTTTAAGCACGTCATCAAATTCTACAGATTTATTAAGTAAAGAAATTTCCAATTGTTTTAATTCATTTAAGGCTTTTATTAATAATCTTAAAGTTGCAATTTTACCTGCAGTTGGAAAAACATCGTTTGTCGATTGGCTCATGTTTACATGGTCGTTTGGATGAACATATTCATAAGTACCCAATCCTCCGCCTAGTTTTTCATTAGCGATATTTGCGATAACTTCGTTTGCATTCATGTTAGCAGTAGTACCTGCTCCACCTTGAATAGGATCAGTTAAAAATTGATCGTGATATTCTCCTTCAAGGATTTTGTCGCAGGCGTAAACGATTGCGTTTTTGACATCTTCTCTCATAATTCCTGCTCTGTGGTTTGCAATCGCACACGCTTTTTTAACAATCGTTAATCCATAAATCAATTCTTCGTGTAAAGTTCTTCCTGTTATAGGGAAATTTTCCATTCCTCTTAAAGATTGCACACCATAATATGCATCTTTTGGAACTTGTTTTTCTCCAACACTATCAGACTCTAATCTGTAATCCATATTAACCCCCAAAAACGTTTATTTATTACATTACAAATTGATATTAACACTTTTGAAATCCATTGTCAAAAATTTATAAATTTTTATTTTCAAAATAAAAATCAGCCGAGATTTTAAAGTTTTGCAAAAACTTTTTTATCGGCTGATTCTAATTTTTTATAATTTTACAATCCCAATTCGTCTTGTCTTTTACGAAGTTTTGTGATGATATGATTTTCATCCAAATTAACCATATCATAAGTAATCAATGTATCTTTTGGTATATCCACTTTCGCTGTAGTTTTTTCTGTGATGATAGGCATTGGCAACAAATTATTTTCCATTTGATGCTTATGTGATGTGATCTTGCCGAAACAGTCACGTCCACCTATTCCTTCAATTTTTTGTCCTTTTTTGATATCTCTTTTTGCAACTGTGATTGTATCAGAAACTTGACCGTATTTTGGATAAATTGTAGGTTCTTTTTCTACAATTGCATCGTAAATTGTAAGTGGAGTTTCCAAACTTGTTAAATGATATGGTCTGTACAAAGTGTAGTTAGGACCTTTACCCATTGACAAATATTCCATTAAATCGTGAACTTCATTAGTGTCATGAGTTACAATCGCAAATACACCCGGAGCAACTCCAAAAGCAAAATCAACGATGTTGTAATTATTCAAAATACCACCTTGTTCTTTTAATTTGAATTCATCGGCGATATCGTGAATGTTTGTAGTTATTCCATGACATCCCAAAATATCAGGAGTAAATCCCAACGCATTTGCAACAGCTGTAAGTTCAATCATTGTGTTAGTTCCATCTACAAATGATGTCAACATTTTTGGAACTAATCCTTTTGATAAAGCTTCTTCTCTAAGAATATCTTCATTTGTGTAATTATCTAACGGATTATTTTTCCCTTTTCCAACAGCTAATAGTTTAAAACCTAATCCAAGAGCAAAATCAGATAATTGAATTATTGCACCCGGTTCATCTCCTGCAGATCCTGTGTACACAACGCCTTTTTTCTTTGCCATTTCATTTAATATTGGTCCAACTACTGCATCACATTCTACATTTAATAAAATTGTATGCTTTTCATTCTCAATACTTTCGACTGCAAGTTGTGTTCCAAACGGTGGATTTCCAGTAGCATCAATAACTCCATCAATCATATCTAACTTGTAGCTCAAAGTATAATCATCACTGACAACGAACGAATTATTTTTAATAGCATTTTCTGCAACTTTCAAATCAGTTGTTTTGACAATATCCACATCTTTTACGCCTGCCTTTCTCAAAGCAGTCACGCACTTGTCAACGTGTCTATCTATAATAACAGAAGGTCTCATTCCTTTAATTCTACTCAACTGACTTACAAGACCTGATCCCATTTTGCCACAACCAACCAAACCTACTCTAACTTTTTGACCGTGGTTATCTAAGTCAACAAGTTTTCTTTGCATTTTATTCATTTAGCTCTCCTTTTTAATTATAGACATCGCACATGAATACGCCGATGAAAAAGCCCATTGAAGATTGTATCCACCACAATCTCCGTCGACATCCATAATCTCACCAATAATGTACAGATTTTTAATTTTTTTTGATTCCATAGTAGAAGGATTGATTTCATCTGTGTCGACACCACCACAAGTTATCTGACCAGAATCCTCATCCTTGTATCCACTAACACTAAATTCCAAATTTTTAAGAGTGTGTGCTAATTTGTAAATTTCTTCCTTGCTTAGCTCGCACACATTAATATCATAATTTATACCTGCTTGATTCAAAACTTCTTCAATCAAATTATCGTTAATCAAGCCTACCAACAACTCTTTTATTTTCTTATAATAATTTAAAGATATTATGTAGATTAAGTGTTCGTACAATTTATTCTCATCCAAATCCACAGTATCTATTCTTATTTTGACATCTAATCCCTTGTTTTTAGCTCTGATAGCTTCACCTGATAACTGCAAAATAGTTGGTCCACTAATTCCGTAATCAGTAAACAAAACATCGTGATAAAATTCAAAAACTTCTTTTCCGTCCACTACAAGCTTCGCATTAGCCTTGAATTTAGTTCCGCTCATTTTTTTGAAACTATCTCCATTAAGCCTCAATTGCACAATTCCTGGATGAGTTTTCACGATATTGTGTCCCAATTTTTTCATAAGAATGTATCCATTTCCGTCAGAGCCACTTTTTTTGTAAGCCTTCGACCCACAAGCTATTATCAAATAATCAAACTTATACAATGAATCGTTGGATTTTACTTCAAAAACATTGCCGTTTTTTCTAACATCATCAACGAAA
Organism: Finegoldia sp. BIOML-A1; assembly: GCF_009678325.1. NCBI lineage: Bacteria > Bacillati > Bacillota > Tissierellia > Tissierellales > Peptoniphilaceae > Finegoldia > Finegoldia sp. BIOML-A1. Next base: position 34,367 of record NZ_WKZF01000008.1, on the reverse strand, counting down.
CTATCGTAGATGAATTCTACCTCTAAATGATTTGCCAAGCACATCATTTGTTTCACTATTGATGAAGCTTGCAAACTTTTTGGGAAAATTTTTCCATTTTCAAGCTCAACTTCAGGAATTCCCATATCATTGAAAAATTCTATAACATCGTAATTATCAAACTTTTTAATAGCACTTATTGTGAATTTTGGATTTTCGCCATGATAATTCTTGTAAGATACATTTCTGTTAGTAAAATTGCACCTACCATTACCAGTTGCATAAATTTTCTTCAAAGCGTTGGCGTTTCTTTCAATAACAGTCGTGTCTATGTAATTTTGTTTTAAAATTAATGCCGCAAAAACTCCACTAGCTCCTGCTCCAATAATTCCTACTTTCATCTTCCCCTCAATTCCCTAAATCGTAATAAATTTGTAACTTATTAACCATAAATATATGATACTATAATGATAACAATAAATGGTTGTTCATCCTCCTAATATGAACTTGCCAATGTTATTTAAGTAGCAAATCTCTCCCAAAGGTTTGCTACTTTTTTATTACGATATTTATTCTATCATAAATTGCTCAAATTATTATAATCAAATATTTATAACATTCAAAAATCGAATTTTTCCAAATTTTAAATGATAATTAATATTGACAAGTCAAGGGCATTTTTTTAAAATGAAAATGAGAATTGCATTCACTATTATTTTCCCTAATATAAAAGGAGGTATTAATGAAATACAAAAATACAAAAAGAGTAATAGGATTTATTTATTTAATCACATTAATAATTATGTTTTTAAATTTCAACGAAATAATCAAGTTGAATAGATTAATCGAAGGTTCTCTTATTTTTTTTAACATAATATTATGTATTATATACTATAACGTACTTAATAAAAACTAGAAATAATCATAAAAAACAGTGATGTAATTCTCTCTATAAATTAGAGTAAACTTTTACAAAAATAACAATACAAAAAATGCTACATACATTAGTATGTAGCATTTTTAAAATTTTTATTGGAATTTTTCGTCCAAGAATTTTATAATATCCATTGATTCATACATTGGTTTTCCATCAATGAAAAGACAAGGTACTTGGTCTTGTCCACCTTTTTCGATAAGGTATTTTTCGTTAGCTTCATCAGCTTTGATGTCTACTAATTCAACATCCTTAATTCCTTTTTTTTCTATAAATCTTAGAACTTTCTTGCAGAATGGGCAAGTTTCTTTGTAATACAATTTTAAATCCATAATAATCTCCTTTTCGTTAAATTCTTTGGTAAAATATATATACCCGAATGGAAAATATATAAACATGAACAAAAGGAGTTTTTATGACAACATATAAAATAGATGTGTACATTCCTGAAGATTACGTCGATTTGTTAATAAAAAAACTAGGTCAAGAAAAAATTATAACCATAGGAAATTACGATTATTGTTATACTACATCAAAAGTAAAAGGTCATTTCATGCCTAATAATTTGGCAAATAATTTTTCTGGCGAAAAAAATATTATCAACGAAGTTGACGAAATCAAATTAGAATTTCGCACGACAGAAAATAATATCAAAAAATGTATACAAATTATCGAAGATATTCACCCATATGAAGAATGCGTTTATGATATTTTCGAAATAAAAAATTTTAAATAATAAAAACCTTCTGCAGCTTGAATTTAAGCTACAGAAGGTTTTTTTAGAAAAATTTTAAACAAATAAATGCTGTTAAAACTGCTAATATAATTGTTAGTCCAACATTTTCTTTCAAATAAGCTATAATAATCGCTACGATTGAAGCTACAATTGTAGGAATTAACATTTCGCTTGAAGCTGTCAGAATTCCCCTTATAACCATAATACTTAATGATGTATACGGTATTATATTTAAAAATTCGGCGGTTTGTCTAGAAAGTTGTTTTCCTTTTAAATATTTAAGAGGTATTATCTTAGGAACAGCTGTAACTAAGCTACATAATAAAATTAAAATTATATTATACATTTTGACCTCTTTTCATAATTACTTTTAATCCTATGAATGATGATAATAAAATTGCTATAATAATATCCCATCCAGATGGTATAAATTTCAAATAAAAAATAATTGCATAAGTTAATACACCAATTAAACTAACCACCAAACCATTGGAACTTTTCTTAATAGATGGTACTACAAGTGCGATAAACATCGCAGTAAGTCCTACTTCTAATGATGTTTGGACTGATTTTGGCATTAATTGTCCTATCAAATATCCAACCGGCGTAAATATTCCCCAAGCCAAATAAGGTCCTAATTCTACGGCCAACGCAAATTCTGTGTTGAGCTTTTCTTTATTAAAACTCATTACAGAAAATGCTTCATCTGTCAACATAAATCCTATTACAGGAAGTGCTTTCGGATTTATTTTTTGTGTATGAATCCCCAAAGAAGTCGACATTATGAACAATCTCAAATTTAATAAAAATACCGACAACACGATGGAAAACATACCTACTCCAGCACCCAATAATTCAACTGCCATGAATTGTGCTGCTCCAGAATAGAAAACAAAAGAAAACAAAGTCGAATCCAACATGCTAATGTTTTGACCTTTGCACAACAAACCAAAAGCCATCGCTATAGGAATATATCCCAACATAATTGGAGACGAAAATTTGATTGCTTCTTTAATTCTATTTGAATCCATTAAATTTTCCTCCATTCCATTTTTATTACAAACATTTAAACGTAAGAAATCATAATCTACAAGAATTGCAGATTATGATTATTTTATTTCTCTTCTATCCAAAATAGCCTTGTACAAGCTCATTTCGTCATAATATTCCAAATTAGCTCCCAATGGTACTCCCATCGCAATTCTGGAAACTTTTACGTTATATTCTTCATTTTTAAGAACTTCTATTATGAAGTTAGTTGTCAAATCTCCGTTAGTTGTTGGTGATAACGCTAGGATAACTTCCTTTACATAATCTTTTTTGCATCTCAAAAACAAATTTTCCAAATTCAAATCCTGCGGAGCAATATTATCTCTTGGAGATAATAATCCTCCTAATACGTGATATTTCCCATTGTATTCGCCAGTTTTTTCAATTGATATTACATTCATTGAATCTTCAACTACAGTTATGACACTGTTATCTCTTTTTTGATCGGAACAAATATCACACAATTTTTTATCAGTAAGATTTCCACAATTAGCACACGGCCTAATATTAGTCTTCACATTTACAATACTTTCTACAAGCTCATCGACTTTCTTAGGATCCATATCTATAATTCTATAAGCTAATCTTTTCGCACTTTTTCTGCCAATAGTTGGCAAATTGGACAAGTTTTTAATCAATTCGTCCATTGCTTTAGGGTATAGTGACAAAATTATCCCCCCTTATTTAGAATCCTGGAATATTAATTCCTCCAGTGATTTTACCAAGTTCAGACTCACTCATGTCCAATACTTTTTTGATAGCGTCATTAACAGCTACCATAACCATATCTTGAAGCATTTCAACATCGCCATCTTTTACCAAATCTTCATCTATTTTAATAGAAACTATTTCTTTTTTTCCGTTTGCTACAACTTCAATAGCTCCGCCACCACTAGTTGCAGTAACTTCAGTTTCTTCTAATCTTTTTTGAGTTTCTTCCATTTGTCTTTGCATTTTTTGCATTTGTTTCATCATGTTACCCATGTTTCCCATACCAGGCATTCCGCCTCTAAATTTATTTCCCATAATTCCTCCTATTTTTCGATTATTTGGAAATTATTTCCAAACAAATTTTGTAATTTTTTAACATTTTCATTTGCTTTTTTCTCTGCTTCATCATCAATTTGTAAATCTAAAACCTTGAAATCGTAATGAGGTTTTAGTAATTGTTCGATAACTTTTTTGTGAGGAAGCAAAGTGTACATATACAACTGGTTAGTTTTCAAAATCAACTTATCATTATCCAAACTAGCTTTAATATCATTAGCTAATTCTTTTGGAATTTTGTCGAAGTCTCTTAAAACTTCTCTTAGTTTTACAAATGAATCCTCATTTTCGACAATTTCGTCTTCATCCGTGTCGTCGATTTTTTCATCAGTCTTTATTATATCATTTTTATTGGATAATTCATCTGATTTTTCTGCTTTTTCTGAAGATTTTTGTGAAATTTCTATGTTTTTATCGATTTTTTCATCAAATTCGACTAATTTTTGTGAAGAATTGATTTTTATCCCATTTTGTTCAATATTTTTGAGCTTATCTTCCAAAGTATTCACTCTGGCAATCAAATCATCGTAATCAATGTAATCTATTAGGCGCATTACCAAAATTTCAAGAAGAGCTTTTTGATTGTCTGCCTGTTTAAGTTTTTTCTGATGCTCTATTATAATCGACATACTTTCGACTATTTGCCTATTCGTAATCAATTCAGATTGCGCATTATACTCAACATTGTATTGAGTGTTGTTCTGTCTGATGTTGTCAAGGCCATTTTTTGATAGCAACAAGTTTCTAAAATGATTTAACAATTCATCCATAACATTTTCTACAGGCTTGTTGTGTGATATTGTATACAAATTATCCAAAACTTCTGTTGCATCTTTTTTTATGATACTATTTACAAGCTTGAAAATTCCTGTATTGTCAACAATACCAAGTATATCATTTATATCTTGTTTTGTTATATTTTCTTTTTCAATGCTTAATACTTGATCTAAAATAGATAAAGCATCTCTCATTGCACCATCAGCTTTGTTTGCAATAAGTTCAATCGCATCATCGTCCATTTTTCTGTTCAAATCATTCAGAATATATTTGATATTGTCTGAAATATCCTTAGCATTAATCATCTTGAACTCATAGCGTTGACATCTTGATAAAATTGTTTGAGGAATTTTATCAATTTCTGTCGTAGCTAGTATAAACACCAAATGTTTTGGTGGCTCTTCCATGATTTTAAGTAAAGCGTTAAATCCTTCATTAGTAATCATGTGTGCTTCGTCTATAATATAAACTTTGTACTTTAATTTTGTAGGTGGATAAATTACTTTATCTCGCAGTTCTCTAATATCGTCAATTCTTCTGTTACTAGCAGCATCCATTTCTACGATATCTAATGTGGATTCTTCCAAAGAACTCATACAATTCTCACATTTATTGCAAGGATTTCCATCTTGTAAATCCAAACAGTTGATAGCTCTTGCAAAGATTTTCGCACAACTAGTTTTACCTGTTCCTCTTGAACCAGAAAAAATATACGCGTGAGAAATATTTTTCGTTTCGATTTGATTTTTTAAAATATCAGTTATATGTTTTTGACCGTAAACTTTATCAAAAGTATCTGGTCTATATTTTCTGTAAATAGCTTGCATAAATACCTCGTTTCATTTTTCAAACTACGAGTAACTTTTTGAAATTTTTCATTCAAAAATATCCTAAATCTTTTAATATTATATCATATTTGATATTTCTTGAATTCATAGTAAAATAGTATTAGAAATTTTATTTTTAAAATTTTTGAAGGGGGATTTAATGATGAAAAATATTGACCCATTTTTATTGACAATGTTAGGGTTAATAGTTCCTGGTCTTCTAACCGGAGTAGGAGCAATCCCTGTTTTTTTCACAAGAAATGTAAGTCAAGGTAAGTTAGATGTATTTTTAGGGGCAGCTGCAGGCGTCATGCTTTCTGCAACTTGTTTTTCTCTGATTTTACCTAGTATTGAAGAAAACGGTGGAGGCTTTAGAGGGGTTATAATCTCTTCACTAGGAATTTTAGCGGGAGCTGTGTTTTTGGATATAATCGACAAATACTCTCCGCATGAGCATTTATTAGACAAAAGAGTTGAAGGAAATCCTTCAGATTCTTTGAAAAAAATATGGTTGTTTGTAATTGCGATTACAATTCACAATTTCCCAGAAGGTATGGCAACTGGAGTTGGCTTTGGTGGAGATTCAATAGCAAATGGTCTTCCAATCGCAATAGGAATTGGTCTACAAAATATGCCTGAAGGTTTGGCTGTTGCTTTGTCTTTGGTTAGAGAAAATTACACAGTCAAAAAAGCATTCTTAATTGCATTATTTACAGGATTAGTAGAACCAATCGGTGCGTTTTTGGGTTACGGACTTGTTACTTGGTTCTCGCCTATTTTGGGATTTATTTTGGCTTTTGCCGGAGGCGCAATGCTTTTTGTAATTAGCGACGAAATCATTCCTGAAACTCACAGCAACGGATATGAACGCCAAGCAACTTACGGAATTGTAATTGGATTTATTATAATGATGATTTTGGATGTTGCTCTTGGCTAAATAAAAAAGCGGCTACTAGTTAAAGTAGTCGCTAATTTTTTTTATTATAACGCTTGAATAGCTGCCATAGTTACATAGTTGTATGGTTGGTTGTAATGTGGCAAGAAGAATATATCAGTTAGAGCTAGTTTGTCGATTGTAACGTGTTCTTGAATTGCCAAGCTGAACATGTGAATCATCATTGAAATATCATATTCACTCATTATTTGACATCCTTTGATTTCGCGTGAATTTTTGTCGTAAACAATTCTGATAGTAACTTCTTTGTTATTTTCTTCCATAAATGGTGGCTTTTGTAAATCTGTGAAATCAGTGTATTCAACTTCCATTCCCAATTTTTCAGCATTTCTAACTGTCAAACCTGTTGATACCATGCACAAATTGTAAATCTTAATTCCGTTTGAACCTTGCACACCGTTTGATTCTAATTTTGTTCCACAAACATTGTGACCAGCTACTATACCACTTCTTACAGCGTTTGTAGCTAATGCAACGTATTCAAATTTTCCTGTTGCGTTGTTGAAAATAACTGTTGAATCTCCAACTGCAAATACATTTTCATCAGAAGTTTGTTGATGTTTGTCAGTGATTATTGCTTTTTTATCGTTTAATTTCAAATGATCTTGTGCAAGTGAACTGTTTGGTTTGAATCCTATAGACATTATTACCATGTCACAATCATATTCACCTTTATCAGTTATAACCTTATTTACTTTTCCATCAGTTCCTTCTAATTTTACAACTTCTTCATTAAATACTAAATTTACACCGTGATCTCTTAGGTTATCTTCCATTTTTTTGCAGAATTTATCATCGTAATAGCCTCTTAACACTGTATCACCATGTTCAATTAATGTAGATTCTTTTCCTAATCTCTTGAAAGCTTCTGCAAGTTCTGTTCCTATGTAGCCAGCTCCTACTACTACAACTTTTTTGATTTCTTCGTGATTTATCTTGTCGATGACTGATTGTGCATCTTGGAAAATTTTAACTTTTTGAACATTTTCCAAATCCATTCCTTCTATGTCTGGTAAAATTGGTTGAGATCCTGTAGCTAATACCAATTTGTCGTAAGATTCTTGAATTTCTTTTCCGTCTTTGTCCTTTGCATAAACAATTTTTTTGTCGTAGTCAATGTTGTCTACTTTTGTTTCCATGTGAACCGTAGCACCTTTTTGTTCGAAAACTTCTTTGCTACAATAAAATAATTTTTCTGGACCTTTAATTTGTTTTCCAATCCACAATGCCATTCCACAACCTAAGAAAGAAATGTTGGAGTTTTGATCAAAAATTACTAATTCTTCATCTTTGTAATTATCCAATATTGTGTTCGCACAAGCTGTACCTGCATGGTTAGCTCCAATTAAAACTATTTTACTCATTATGTTTCCTCCTTTTTTTATTTCCTACTAATGTTGTAGGATTAATAAGTAAAAAAATATTTGTTTGTTATTTAACAAATCTTTACGTTTATAATTATATCAAATTTGTAATCATTTTTCAATAGGCAAACTATTTCTTTTTTTCAAAGTTCATATATAATAGTATTATGGAGGTAGAAAATTGAACAATTTAAAATACTTGAAATTACTTGCAAAAGAATTTCCTACGATTGAACAAGCCGCTAACAAAATAATAAGTTTGACTTCTTTGTCTGTGTTGCCAAAAGGTACAGAGTACTTTTTATCTGATTTACATGGACAATACGATAGTTTCAATAGAATCATTAAAAGTGCTTCTGGTAATACCAGAATTAAAATTGACCTTGAATTCAAAGACAAATTATCTGAATCAAGAAAAAATCAATTGGCCAATTTAATTTACGATCCTAAAACAATTATCAATATTACAAAGGAAAACGATGAATATACAGAAACATGGATTAGAGATACTATTTTTTATCTGATAAGAATAGCAAAAAGAGTTGCCAGTAAATATTCCCGACAAAAAGTCAGAAATCAAACTCCTTTTTACTACAGAGATTTGATAGATGAAATGCTTAACATTCAATACGAATCTTTGAATAAGAAAGAATATTTTAATCAACTTTTAGATAGCATCATAAAAATAGAAGTTAGTGAAGATTTTATAATAACTTTGTGTGAATTAATTCAAGATTTGAACATTGACTGGCTACACATCGTCGGGGATATTTTTGATAGAGGAAAAAGACCTGACATTATTATGGATACCCTTATCGCTAAAAAAGATGTGGATATTCAATACGGTAACCACGATGTTACATGGATTGGAGCTTATCTTGGTAGTTATGTGAATGCGTGTAACGTAGTTAGAAATGCAATAAGTTACAATAATTTCCAATCTTTGGAAGATGGTTACGGAATTAATTTGAGATTATTGTCGACATTGGCAGATGAATCATATTACGATGATCCATGTGAAAGATTCAAAGTTAGAATCTTAGATGATAACAAACACTCAGAAACTGATTTGCTTCACGCAGCAAGAATGCACAAGGCTATTTCTATAATTCAATTCAAATTAGAAAACCAACTTTTTAAGAGAAATCCAGAATTTGAACAATTAGACAGATTATATCTTGAAAGAATTGATTTTAAAAATGGAATTTACAAGGATGCAAATGGCAAGCCTCATGCGCTTTTGGATATTAAATTTCCTACAATTGATCCTGAAAATCCTCTTGAATTAACACCAAGTGAACAAGAAGTTATCGAATGCATTTCAAAATCATTCAGAACAAGTCACAGATTAAAAGAGCACATGGATTTTTTGTTCTCGTACGGTTCAGTGTACAAAATCGCAAACAGCAATTTGCTTTTCCATGGATGTATCCCTATGAATAAGGACGGCAGTTTCGAAGAATTCACATATCAATCCAATACCTACAGTGGCAAATCTCTTTTGGATTTCTTCGAAGGAATTATAAATTCAGCTAAAAACATGGATGATAATGACCCAGACAGACAAACAGCATTGGACTTTTTCTGGTATATGTGGTGTGGCCCAAAATCTCCTATGTTTGGAAAAAGTAAAATATCAACATTTGAAAACTTCTTCATTACTGACAAAGATGTTAGAAAAGAAGTAAGTAATCCTTATTTTAGTTTAAGTAAGATTGAAAAATACGCAGACAAAATATTTGAAGAATTCAATATGAATCCCGAAACTTCTCACATAATTAATGGACACGTTCCTGTTAAAAGCATCAACGGAGAAAAACCAGTATCAGCTAATGGAAAAACTTATGTAATAGATGGCGGAATTTCAGAAGCTTACCAAAAGAAAACAGGTATTGCCGGCTATACGTTGACATTTAACTCGCATCACTTAGCAATAGCAAAACACAAGAATTTCAAAGTTATGGAATCAGTTCACGGCGCATACACTCCAGAAGTTACAATAACAGAAGAATTTCCAAAAAGAATGCTCATAAAAGATACAGACGAAGGAGAAGAAATCCTAGAACTTATCGAAGATTTGGAAAGTTTAATTGAAGCGTACAGAAGCGGTACAATTCAGCAAAATTCAAACTAATACCAATTGAAAAAACTAATCTTGGAAAATCCAAGATTAGTTTTTCTTATAATACACCGAATTTATTAAATGGAAAATATCTCAAAAAAGCTCTACCAACTATCGCCTTTTTCTTTATCGGTCCGAATATTCTGCTATCATTTGATTCTCGTGGGAGTCTGTTATCCCCCAATACAAAATACTCATCTTCTCCTAATTCCCATTTTGTTTCATTTCCTGAAACAAGAGTCGTTTGACTACTTGTATAATTTTCATTCAATTGTTCATTATTAACATATACTTTATTGTTTTTTAATTCAACAGTATCGCCGGGTAATGCTACAATTCTTTTGATGTAGTCACGACCAGATTTATCCGGTGCGTGAAGTTCTATAATATTACCTCGTTTTAATTTGTTCTTAAAAATCCCCATTCTGTTGACGAAAATTCGATCTCCATTCTCAATTGTAGGATTCATGCTATTTCCTTCAACATGAGTTGTACTAATTACAAAATTTCTAAGCAATAATGCCAACACAATGGCAATTCCTATTACAAATAACCACTCAAAAAAAGATTTTGCTTTTTCTGTCATATTTACAATTCCCTTTCTAATATTTACTAATTTGATTATAATACTAATCAGTAAATGTGTAAAGGTTGCTAATTTATTATCGTAATATAAAATTATTTGTAAAAATTATGAATTAAAAACTTCTCTGTCTAATTCTCCCTCGCTTGCCGCAACTATAACTGCTGAAGAACCTGCTGCGGTAACATTTGTAGCAGTTCTACCCATATCTGCAAGCATTGATATAGGGCTCATCAATACAACCATTTCAACAGGAAGACCCATTGCTGCGAATACTGCTGTAGTAGTAATTGTTGCAGTTCCTGGAACTCCAACTGTACCCAATGATACTGCCAACGCTACTAATATTAGCATTACGTATTGTCCGAATGAGTAGTGAATTCCCATAACATTAATTGTCAAAATCGCAGATAACACAGGCCAAAATCCTGCACAACCTGGCATACCAACAGTTGAACCGGTTGATGCAACAAATGTTGCTATCTTTTCAGAAACACCTAATTTATCTTTTAAGTTATCAGTATTCGCTGGAATACATCCTACAGAAGATTGTGTAGAGAATGCAATCAATTGAACTGGCCAGAATTTTTTGAAAAATTTGATAGGATTTACTTTTGCAAAAATCGCTAAAAGTGCACCAGTTGTTATATATGAGTGAAAAATTGATGCAACATAAGTCAATATCAGCACAACAATCAAAGGCATCATGCTAGCCATATCTGTCCTACTAACAGCGTTCGCCATCAAAGCTAATACAGCATATGGAGTGAAGTCTATAATCATTCCTGTAAATCTAAAAATTACTGCTGCAGCTGAGTCGATAAAACCTAAAAATGGTTTTGCCCTTTCTCCTTCTCCTCTTTCTTCTAATTGCAATATAGCTAATCCCAAAAGAACCGAGAAAATAATTATAGGAACTACTTTTGCTTCTGCTGCATTTCCTATTACGTTGTTTGGAAAGAAATTCACAAAAGTTTCTGCAAAAGTTGGAACTTCCTTAGCTTTAGCATCCGCTGCTACAGTCAATGAACTTCCTTGTCCAATTTTAAATGCAACCCCTAAAATCAAACCTATAAGTGAACCTAAAACATTGTGTAAACTTAAAATTCCAATTGTTTTTGATCCGATTTTTTTCATTTTTTCTATACTTTCCAAAGAAACTACAGTACTAACAATTGATGTGAATAATAATGGAATTACTATTGCAAATAATAAATTAGCATAAATAGATCCAAATACTTTTACATATTCTGTGTTTCCTTTGAAAATAAATCCTACTATAATACCTAGAATTGCAGCTACAATTGTTCTTGTACCAAAATTCATTTTCTTCTTAGCCATGAACATCAATAAAGCAAACAATACTAAAGTAACTGCTAATGCTACAAATTTCATCTAAACACCCCTTTTTTATTTTATAGTTATATATTATAGTATATTGAGCACAATTTTCAAATTTAAATTTAACTTTTGTAAATTTTATTTAATTCACTATGGACATTATTCAGCAATTTTGATTTTTTTTACTAATTTTTTTCGAAACAATTTTTATATCAGAAAATACATTTCCCTAATAATACTAATGAAAATCGTTTGATATTTTGTGAAAATATTATTAAATTTTTATTATCGAATTATATATATAACTTATTTAATTTTTGTAACATTTTCTCGCAAAAAAATCAGAGGCTATTAACCTCTGACCTAAATTCTATTCATACATTTTTAATAAAACATCTTCAGCTTTTATTGGAAGAGTATCAAAGGTGCAACCAAGTGCATTTAATATCGCTCCATTAATCGCTGGTGCAGGTGTGTTTGAAACTATTTCTCCAATTGATTTTGCTCCGAATGGACCTGTCGGCTCATAACTTTCACAAAAATCAACATGGATATTTCCGATGTCTTTTCTTGAAGGCAAATTATACGAAATAAATGAATGTTCTTTTAATCTTCCTTCATCATCCCACAACGAGTCTTCGTACAATGCATATCCTATCGATTGACCAATTCCGCCTTCGACTTGAACTGTAGCCAATTTAGTATTCATAACAGTTCCGCAATCGACAACTGCTGCATAATCTTCTACTTTGATTTCTCCTGTTAATTTGTCGATACTTATTTTTGCAAATCCAGCCATATATGGAGGAGGAGATGTTTTCGAATCGAAATTTCCTACTCCGATTAATTGCATACCATTTGGACCAGTTGACAAATCTCTCGCCAAATCTTTAATTGCAATTAATTTCTTATTTTGCAAATAAACTGCTTGATCTCTGATTTCTAACCATTCAACAGATGTTTCAAATCTCATTGCAACACGTTTTTTGATTTTGTTTAACAAATTTTCGCAAGCACGAACAACTGCTCCACCAGTTATATACACACCACTTGATGCATAACTTCCTGGATCAAATGGAGTTATATCAGTGTCTGCAATTATTGGAATGATATTGTCCATTCCACATTGCAACACTTCATTTGCCAAATTTACCATGATTGAATCAGTTCCTTGTCCAACATCTGTAGGACTCATCAACAATGTATAATCACCTTGTTCATTTAATCTAACTTCAACTGTTGAAGTATCAACGTTTTGAATTCCACTTCCTTGTTGTGCAATAGCCATTCCAACTGAAATTATTTTGTCTTTTTCTTCTTTGAAAGGATAATATTTATCCCATTCAATCATTTCTCTTGCCTTTTCAATGCATTCATTTAATTTGCAACTTTTGACATCTATTCCGTAAGCCAGAGTTTTTTCTCCCTCACGAACAGTGTTTTTAAGTCTTAGTTCAACTGGATCCATGTTTAATTCTTTTGCTAATTTATTTACCATAGATTCTAATGCAAATGTACCTTGAACTGCACCATAACCACGAAATGCTCCACCAGGAAGTTTATTCGTGTATACAACTTGTCCGAAAAATCTAGCAGCCCTCATTCTACTGTACAATGGAAGTGTTTTGTTTCCAACCAAGTTCAAAGTGGTAAATGCGTGATACCCATAAGCGCCTTGATCGGATAACGCATAAATGTCACACGCTTCAATCGTACCGTCTTTTTTGGCACCTATTTTAACTTTCACTTTCATTTGGTGACGTGAGTTTGAAGCTTCAAAAGTTTCTTCTCTGTCAAATACAAGTATCGATGGTTTTCCTGTTTTTAAAGTTACAAATCCTGGATAAATTTCTGTGACACTTGTTTGTTTTCCACCGAATCCCCCGCCTACTCTTGGTTTTATAATTCTTATTCTTGAATCACTTATTCCCAAAGCAACGGATAATTGTCTTTTGATGTGAAATGGAACTTGTGTAGATGAAATGCAACACAATCTATCGAATTGATCCATGTAGCAATACGATCTGTAAGTTTCCATCATACAATGCGCTTGTGCCTTTGTTGTAAAAGTATCCTCCAATACGACATCACATTCACTCATTACCTTGTCGACATCTTCGCCCCAAGATTCTTTCTTTTCACCAACTAGATTTCTTTTTGTATCGTAACCAAAAACTTTCGTTGGCCCATTAAAAAATACATCTTCTTCATGTACAACAATTTCGTTGTCGATAGCTTTTGTGTAATCAAGTAATGGTTCTTTAACATCGTACTTGATTTTAATTCTCTTCATAGCCTGATTACACACTTTTTCGTTAACTCCAACTACGATTGCTACAGGCTCTCTCATATATCTAATTTCTTTTGACAAAATCGACATATCATAAGGGCTAGGTTCTGGATAAGATTGTCCTGCCAAAGTGAATTTATTGTCGAAAACATCTTCATAAGTGTACACTGCCACAATTCCATCCATCGCTTCTGCTCTTGATTTGTCTATTTCTAATATTTCGCATCTTGCATACGGACTTCTCATCAGCTTAATTATCAGCGCATTAGGATCTTTCAAATCCTCTGTATAGACAGGTTTTCCAGTAACTAATGAGCTTGAATCTATTTTTTTGAAATCTTTATTTATCTTCATCATCAATCTCCAAATATTTCTTAATAGCTCTCATTTGAGAAGCATAACCTGTACATCTGCATAAATTACCCATCAAATAATCTTCGATTTCTTCATCTGTAGGATTTTTGATAGTTTTCTTCAAACTCAAAACATTCATAATGAACCCCGGTGAACAAAAACCGCATTGTTCCCCACCTTCTTCAGTCAAAAGTTCTCCGAATTTTCTTTGGCTATCAGATATTCCTTCCAAAGTTGTAATCTTTTTTCCTTCACATCTTAATGCCAAAACAGAACAAGAAAGTACTGGAACATCGTCCATCCACACAGTACAAAGACCACAATTTGATGTTGTACAACCACACTTCACCGATTTATAACCCAAATCGCGAAGCACATTGTATAAAGTAGTATCGCTATCAACACTAGCTATATGGTTTTTATTATTAACATTTAATTCTATAATCATTGCAATTCACCTAACGCTTTTTCCAATAATCCAACAAATAAAAGTTTTCTGTATTTTTTCTTCGCTTTATTATTTGACCCTATATACTCATCAATTAATTCCAATGTCTTTTCCCTATCAAAACCATTAGCATTAATCTCATCAGAAACATCTTTCATAATCATTGCTTTTTGAGGTCTCGCTCCAAATACCACCTTGTATTTATCATCGATTTTAGAAATACTTACAATAGCAATTGGAAAATCCTTACAGCAAAGTCTTTGAACAATTTGAGTGCAGTGGACATCTTTGTTAGGAATCATGACTTCAACTAATAAGTCCTTCTTTATATCAGAATTCAAAAATTCTTCAACACTCATTACACCATTATTGTACAATCTAACCTTAGCATCTAGTAATAATAAAATAGGCAAAAAATCAGAAAATGCATATCTTGAAAACACACTTGCTCCAACTTGGGCAGTGTTTCTTAGTTGAGTTGACACAATTCTTTTCAAAGATTTAGGAATAATTCCATCACAAAATTTTTTTAAGAAATCATTGTATTCCAAATCTCTGTATGTAGTAGTTGCTCCGATTTTTATTTCATCGTCTTCAACATTTATGTAATTTAAATCCAATTTTGACAAATCAATCCCAACATTGTAAGAACGACAGCCTGCTTTAAGAAAATGACATCCACCCAAAATTTTATTCATTTTTGATTTCATCAATAACTCATAAGCTTCATCCAATGTTTCTGGACTTTTGAAATCTCTTAATGTAAACATAACCACTCCTTAATTTTAATCAGTCTATATTATATCACAAAAATAGTCGGCTATCTTTTGACAACCGACTAGCATTTTCATATAACTTTTGTACGAAATAATTTTAAGTTTTAAATATTTTTAGCTTGTTCTTTTTTAGCAATTGATGGTAGTATTAATCCCAATCCCAACAATACCACTGGAGTCAAGATGTTAAGCATCAATTTGAAATTCCATTGACTTGTGAATGGTTCTCCTTCTTTTGGAATCATACCTAATATACATGCAAATGCTGTGAATACAAAACACCAACCAGCGATAAATTTACCGAATGATTTTGATTTTGTGAATCTGTATTCCACACCTTGTTTTTCATGCAAGTAGTGCTTTAAAGCAAAATATGCTGCAAATACCCACATATAACGCATTGGCATTACTATAGAGTTCAAATCCAACAACCAGTTGTACAATTCATTAGAGTTTCCAATTCCCAAAGCTGGAATAATTATCAAAATACTAACTAAAATGGTAGTTAATTTGTATCCACCAACAGGAACTTTTTTGTCGTTGATTTTTCTCAAGAAGTTTGGAACGTATTTTGCATCTGCTTCACTCAATAAAAGTTTAAGCGGTGCATCGATACTCATAACCAAAGCTGCAGCTTGTCCAGCAAAGTTTGTCAACGCGTAAATAATAACAAGTGATGAACCTATTCCATAATATTGTCCCAATTTTTCAAATGCGTAGTAAGCACCATTCATTTTTAAGTCGTTTGCAACATTTGTTGTATCGAACATCATCCCCATTGCAACTGAACCTAAAATCGCAGATACAGTTACCATCAAAGCCATAATTAACATAGCTTTTGGGAAATTTTTACCTGCATCTTGTGTATCATTTACATAAGGTGAGATCTTTTCACAACCACCTACGGCAAACACTAACATGGAAATTGTCGTCAAATAATGCAAATTAAAATTAGGCAGATAAGTCTTGATGCTCGTCATATTTGGAGATGCAACTTCTACTCCTCTTAATGCAGGAGCTGCCAACATTAATAAAATAAATAAAATACCCATCACAAAACTTGCAGTACCAGCAATTGAACCTAAAACTTTTATAGATTTAATACCATTTGCAGCTAAAAGCACAAATAATAAAAATATTATTAGTACCAATGATTGTAGAACAATTGGATTTAAAGATTTTACCATTTTAGGATTTCTAAAAATTGCCCATGAACCTGCAACCATTAAGTTTTGTGGTTTTTGTGCTAAATATGGGATATGTACTACCCAATAAGTCCAGCCGGACAAATAAGCTAGTAATGGTCCCATTGTTTGTTTTATCCAATAGCTAAGTCCTGATTGTCCTTCTTTGAAAGTTGAACCAAGTTCTCCAACCATCAATGAATAAGGAATAAAATACAAAGCCATTATGAATATCCAACTTGTAATAACTGCTAAGCCTTGGTTAGCATAGTTATTAACAACATTTCCAAAACCCCATACAACTGTGAATCCCATCCAAATTAGATTGGTCACTGTAAGAGATTTTTTCTTTTGATCGTCAATTAAAACATCGTTTTTCATATTTCCCTCCTAATTAGATTATAGCAAAATTTATTTTCATTTAAAACATTTTTCAATAAAAAAATAGCTTCTAGATTTACTAGAAGCTACCTGATATTTTATTTTGAATAATTTTCTATTATTTTCAAAACCAAATCCGATGCTTTTTTCATTTGGTTGATAGATAGTAATTCGTGCTTTCCGTGGAATGCATATCCGCCAGTGAAAATGTTCGGACATGGAAGTCCTTTGTATGATAATTGTGCTCCATCAGTACCACCTCTGATTGGTTGAACTAATGGTTTTATTCCCAAATCTTCCATTGATTTATAAGCCAAATCCACAATTTCCATTACAGGTTCTATTTTTTCTTTCATGTTGTAATAGCTATCTTTCATGTCAAGTTCGATAGCGTTGTTGTATTTCACATTCAAGAATTCTACTAATTTTTCCAAATAAGATTTCTTTTCTTCGAATTTTTTCTTGTCGTGATCTCTGATTATGAATTTCATAACAGTATTTTCAACAGAACCTTCGAATGATGTCAACAAATAAAATCCTTCGTAATGTTCAGTGTGTTCTGGTCTTTGAGCAACTGGAAGTTCATTGAATAATTCCATACCGATTAATTGTGAATTAATCATAGTATTTTTTGCGCTACCAGGATGAACATTTTTGCCGTGAATAGTTATTGTCGCACCTGCTGCATTGAAGTTTTCGTATTCCAATTCTCCAATTGGGCCACCATCCAAAGTATATGCAAAATCAGCGCCGAATTTTTCTACATCGAACAAATCAGCTCCTCTTCCTATTTCTTCATCAGGAGTAAATCCAATTTTAATTGTTGGATGTTTAATATCTTTGTTTTCGCATAATTTATTCACAGCATCCATTATAATTGCAATACCAGATTTATCGTCAGCACCCAAAAGTGTAGTTCCATCTGTATGAATTAAAGTTTGTCCTTCCAAATCTTTTAAGAAAGGAAAATCTTCCACAGTTGTAGTTACAGAATCGGATAATTTGATGTCTCCACCTTTGTATTCTAAGATTTGTGGTTTTACATTTTCTCCTGACATATCTGGAGCAGTGTCCATGTGAGAAATGAAACCGATAGATTTTGATTCTCTATCCAAGTTTGATTCTAACGATGCATACACATATCCATTTTCGTCCATGTGAGCATTGTCAATTCCCATTTCTTTTAATTGCTTAACCAAAAGATTACCCAAATCTTTTTGTCTAGCTGTTGATGGACAAGTTTCGCTTGATTCATCACTTGTAGTATAAATCTTCGCGTATTCAATAAATCTATCAACTATATCTATCATAATTTTCTCCTATTTAATAACTTTCTTTTCTTCCCAAGATTTTTTAACTGCGTTTGCAACATTTCTTGCAACATCTTTGTTGAATGCTTCTGGTAAAATTCTTTCTTCTGTTGGTTGTTCAACCATGTGAGCTATTGCATAAGCTGCTGATAATTTCATATCGTCAGTAATCTTGTCTGCTTTTGCATCCAATGCTCCTCTGAATATTCCAGGGAATACCAATACATTGTTAACTTGGTTAGGATAATCACTTCTACCTGTTCCAACAACTCTTGCACCAGCTTCTTTTGCTTCGTCAGGATAGATTTCTGGAACTGGGTTAGCCATTGCTAGTACAATAGCATCGTGATTCATTGAAGATACCATTTCTTTTGTTAAAATTCCAGGAGCGGAAACCCCGATGAAAATATCTGCATTTTCCATAGCAGTTTTCAAATCTCCTTTAACTTTATTAGGATTAGTTGTTCTGGCGATTTCTCTTCTAGCTTCGTCAAGTTTTTCATCATCAGGATCGATAATTCCACGGCTGTTTAAGATTAAATTATTCTTAGCACCTGCCAATGTTAACAAGTTAGAAATTGCAATACCAGCTGCCCCTGCACCGCTGATTACGATTTTGACATCAGAAATATCTTTCTTAACGATTCTCAACGCATTGATAACTGCAGATAATACTATGACAGCAGTACCGTGTTGGTCGTCGTGGAATACTGGAATATCTAATTCTTCAATTAATCTTTTTTCGATTTCAAAACATCTTGGAGCTGCAATATCTTCAAGATTAATTCCACCAAATGAAGGAGAAATTGCTTTCACAGTTCTAATAATTTCTTCAGTGTCTTGTGTGTTCAAGCAAATTGGGAATGCATCAACATTACCGAATTCTTTGAATAAAACTGATTTACCTTCCATAACCGGCATACCAGCAATTCCACCAATGTTTCCCAAACCTAAAACTGCAGAACCATCAGTTACAACAGCTACCATATTTCCTTTATTTGTATATTTATATGCTAATGAATTGTCTTCGTGAATTTTCTTACAAGGCTCAGCAACACCAGGAGTGTAAGCCAACGCCAAATCCATAGCGTCATTAACTTTTACTTTAGATACTACTTCTAATTTCCCTTGATTTTTTTCGTGAAGTTCAAGAGCTTTTTGTTTGATTTCTTCGATATTCATTTTTCACCTCATAAATTTTCATATAACTTTCAACAAAATTGTTGAATTACATTATTACAATATAATTTTAACACTAAAAGTCAACTATTCCAAACAAAAAGAGGTATTATTTAAAATACCTCAATTGATTTAGAAAAATATTGGGACCAAAACAGATGCCAATAAAATTATTAACGCTCCTCCCAAACGAGAAGATATTTGCGCAAATGGCATAAGTTCCATTCTATCTGCAGCCGTAAGAACAGCAACATCACCAGTACCACCCATGTTAGCCATACATAATCCTGCTGTAAGAGCTGTTTCTATTGGATAGAATCCTACGAAATATCCTACGATACCAGCGCCAATGATTGCTCCTATTATAACCGCAAGAACAAGAATTACATAGCTTGGTGTAAATGCTTCGAAAATTTGTCCCAAATTAGTGTAAGCCATACCAATACCAAGCATAAGTGCTGCAGTGAAGTTTTTGGCAACGAAATTGTACCAACCTTCAGCAACATGTTCGATTTTTTCAGGAACAATTCCTGCTGCCTTAACGATAACAACAGAAATAATCATCCAAGCATAAGAGTGGATTTTGATACCGAGCTTTTCGAATAAAAATGCTAATATTGCACCAAATGTGAAAAATGCTGTAGCGATTACAATACCAGCGCCGTAATCTTTAACATCTTCTAAGATTATATTTTCTTTCTTTTCAGCTTTCAAACTATCGTCGTCACTTCTTACTAATTGGCCATTACCAGTTAAACTTGGTTTAACTTTTCCTAACCTATTTAAAAGACCACCTGCAACGATTGCCATGGCATTACCTAATGCAACAGCTGGAACAAGTTTACTCAAAATAGTTTCGGATGGAATGTTTAATGCTGATTCGAAAACTTTTGAAATAGGTACAGCACCTGCTCCCATTCCACCACCCATAATTGGGATACCGATGTATGCGATAGACTCACCTACACTCTTTCCAAACAACAAACCTACACCACTTACTAAAAGTAATGCCATAATTACAGAACCCAAAATACATGGTAAATATCTAATAGCTGCTTTAGTAAGCAACTTTCTATTCATACCAAGAATTGAACCTGTGATTAAAGCTGCGATGTAGAAATCTAGGAATCCTCCTTTAGTCATAAAAGTATTTATACTTTTGATGGATTCAGCTGGTAACCATTTATAATAAGTTATAGCCGCACCAACAAATATAGATACAATAGCTCCACCGCCCAAATATGTCTTGATAATTGGTGTATGATTTCCGATAAGGTTTAATAATTCGCCGAATACAATCAAAAATAAAAATGCTCCAACCATACCATTTGGTAGAACATCAAATATGAATGAAATAACGATTATTACACATGCGATTATAAAATACGGAATTTTTAAACCTGCAATCTTTTTATCCATAACTTTCCTCCTTATTTAGTTTTTACAATTTATATTATCTCATTAAAAAAAACAAAAAGCAATCTAAATCAGCTTAATTAAAAGTAATAAAGTGAATAAATACAAAATTGTCGTACTCACAACATAGTAACCAGCCAATGAATCATCCTGATGATATCTTTTAGCGAAAACATAAGTATTAACAGCCGTAGGAGCCCCAAATAAAATCAACGCAACAACCTTTTGAATTTCAGACAAACCGAAAATTTTTCCAATAAATAATCCTGTCAAAGGAAGAACCAAAAGTTTTACAATGGAAACCTTCACAATTGATTTAATTTCTTTGAAATCTATTCTAAAATTCAAACCGTATCCCATAGTCACCAAAGCTAAGGTCCCTGCAATATCTCCCAAACTTCTCAAAGGAGTTTCCAAGAAAAACAAATTAACCTTAGTTACATACAAAAATATTCCTACGAAAAGCCCAATCATCAACGGAGTCTTTAATACATTAATGAACAGTTTTTTCTTAGAATTATTTTCTCCAACCAATCCTTCGTACATGCTTACAGTGTAGAAATTATAGAAAAATTGACTAATTCCTGTGATTGCACCCGCCATGACAATCCCTTCATCCCCAAACAAAACACTTAATATTGGAAATGACATTATAATGAAATTGCCTCTACTCATAGCATTGGCTTCTAGTACAACATAAGATTTGTCCTTGTTGGTAATTTTCGCCCAAAAGTAAGTAAGAAAAATGTGAAATACAAACACCACATTCAAATAAACAAAATATTTTACACTAAGATTTTGTCCAAAATCCACCTTGTAAAAACTCATCATAATTTTTAGAGGAAAAAACACATTAAAAATCAGCTTGTTAAGTCCCGTCATAGTATTATCGTCTACAAGGTTGAACTTTCTTATCAAAAATCCAATAAAAATCAAACAAAACAAATTGATTATCGTTAAGTACAACTGCGAATAATTTACCAAAAAACCACCTTTTTTCACATAAAAATATAGGTAAATGAAACCACTTACCTATACAACAATACTATTTATTTGTCAAAAAATCAAATTATTTTGTGTACAATTCAATGTATCTGTCCTCTGTAGTATAATCTGATTTTTCAATCGAATCGATGATTAAACCATCAGCCATAAATTTCTTCAAAGAATCGTCCAAATCATTCTTAGCCACAATATTGACGATCCTTTGGTTTTCACTATCGAGTGTTACAACCTTGTATTGTTCCTTTGAAATCTCAGACAAATTCTCAAACGCTATTTTTTTATCCACCAGAAACATTACATCGTCTGTTAACTTGTCAACCTCTGACAAAGTATGAGATGACAACACAACTATCTTGCCATCATCTTTCAATTTCAGAAGATAATTTCTAAGCAAAATAACGCTAGTAGGATCCAATCCCGTTACAGGCTCATCCATAATGTAGATATCATAATCCCCCATGAAAAAATACGTCAACAAAGTTTTTTGCTTTTGACCCAGAGAATAAGTGCTAACTTTCCTCTTCATAAAATTATGAACTTTAAAAATATTCAACACTTCTTCAAACTTTTCATCAGAAACATGGCGTGAGTTCTTTGCGAAAATAAAATGATCCAACCCTGTCAAGTTATCATACAACATATCCAAGCTTCTTGCATAAGATAAATGCTTGAAAATCTCCGGATTTTTATTATCTATATCATTAACCTTAATCTCACCTGAATCGTATTTTGTCAAATCAGAAATTATATCCATAAGAGTAGTCTTACCAATACCATTTGGTCCAACTAACGCATAAATCCCAGGTTTGTCTAATTTCAAATTCAAATCCTTTAACACTTCGTTTTCGCCGTAAGATTTGTTCAGACCTTTAATCTCAAGCATTAATATCCCCCTTCATCCTTTTCATTGATATCAAATTAAACACTACAATATAAAATACAATCATTATCACATTATATATCGGATTAGAAAAACTAAACTCATTCAAATAATTGTATCCACCTTTCAAAATCATCAAACTATCCAACGAACTAAATGGATTCAATAGGAAAAACTTACCCAACGTTCCAAAATAGCTAATAATTATTCCCAAAACAATCATGAAAGTTGTAGCAATTATATTCACAGTTTCATTCTTGATGAATGTAGTCATCATATTTGAAAAACTAACCACAAGTAAAATTATCAAAATATTTATTAAAATCATTGGCAAAATGAAACCACTGGATGCCCTGAACACACCCTCTACTACACCGTTATAACTGTAATCGTAGCAGAACACTGGATACAACTTCTCACCAAGTCCTCCGTTAAATAATCCAATTATCATACTAATTGCTAAAATCACAACATACATTCCGACAGATAATACAAACGAATTAATCTGCTTTGATTTCCAGACATCTTTTTTCCATTCATTCACAAAAGCCAACTTCAAAGTTCCATTGGACCTTTCCTTTTTAAACTCAAGAGTAAACATCAAGCAAATAATCAACGTAAAGGCTGGAATAATCCCATTTTCATACATAGATATTACATTTCCTATAAGTCCTTTTTGTTCAGTAGGAGCATGTTGTTTTGTTTTATACAATTTTAGCTTTTTATTAGATAATAAACTTTGTTCAATCTCATTACTAACAAGCTCATAACTTGAATCGGGCTTTAAGTGGTTATCAATAAAATAATTCACCCTGTTCTCATTAGTTCGAGAAGTACTGGGATCTATTCCTTCTACATCAAATCCCCACTTAGAATTCAAGTAAACTAACATATTATTGAAATATTCTGCTGGATCATTAGCTCTGTTAACATAAGATTTTTTGAAATTTTCTAAATTAATTAGTGTTTGCTTGAATCCTCTGTCTTTTGGATTGTTCTGAACGTTAATCTGTGCAGCTTCAATATCCATGTCAATAGTTTGCAAATCATCCTTTGATTTTATGTTTTTGAATTTTATCGTATTGAAACAGAATAACATAACTATCATTACAGTTAGTACACAAAAATACTTATATAATTTGCTTCTCATAATTTTGGCAAAATCTAATTGCAAAATATTTTTGATATCGATTTTCGAGTATGTTTTTGAAAAATTGTGATAAATAAACTTGTATCTGTTATTGTTTACAATGATTAAACAAAAAGTCATTAATAGAAATAAAATTGGCACTAATATTGAAAGATTGCCGAAATTATGAAAACTATTTAGACTAAACGATAGATTATATCTTCTACATAGCAATGAAATTATCCAGTAAATTGATAAAACAACAATAATTGATAGACTTTGTTTCATGTACCTTCTGAAAATCTCATACAACATCATCGCAATGCTGTAAATCAGAAACCCCGTCCCTATGTATTTTAAAGCAAGTATCATTGAGTTTACATTCATTGTTATTGGCATATTAATCTTAATGTCTGTTACAGATTTCAAAATCATATCGTTCGCACTTCCTATTGGAAATCCATTGACTACAGAATAAATGATATTGCCCACAATCATCGATAAGATTACAACCGCAAAAAATACGACATACTTTACAAGCCTTGCATATACTAATTTTTTGGAACTTACCGAAATAGTATCTAATTTTAGATTTTTGAAATTCATCTCATTAGCAAATACAGCTATCAGAAAAACCACACACAAGAAAATATCATTCATAACATTTTCCATAAGGAAACCAAAAGATTTGAAAAAACTAAAATTATTGGATGTAGTGTAGAATCCATATCTGTTAATTTCATCACGAATCAAATTAAAATAAGAATCCAATTCGCTAAACATTTCATCATTAGTCAACTTGTTTAAGTTGTTTTGTTGTTTGAATGATTTTATCTCATCATATTGAATCAATAATTCATTGTAGAAATTATGCTCTGTCTTTGAAGAATACTTTGCAGATTTTGTCTCTCCCATCAACATACTCACATCATATTCCAATGGTTTTATGTATTGCAAAGAATTAAAATTCATCTTACTATAATCTAAATATTTCTGTTGTTCTTCTTTGTTATCTGAAGATTTCGAGAATGCAAAAGACTCCATCATTGTATTTTCAAAATTGTCCCTAGTTTTAATAAAATATTTATAGTCTTGATCAGTATATTCATATTTTATGCTGTTTAATGTTACATAAGAATATACACAAAAAATAATAACTAAAACTGGAAATATTAATGACTTGTAGAGTTTTTTTAGTTCAAACATATTGTCTCCCTCCATTGAATTTCAAAAATATTATTTGCTAATTTCTCCCGAATAATACCAAGTCTCAGTATTGTTGGTCACATCTATAGTTATTAATCTCTGTCTATAAAGTTTCCCACTGTAACCGTCATTATATACATCTTCATACTTAAAATTCACAGGTGATTTTCCCCTCTCAAAAGTAAAGTTCTCACCGTATTCATCTTTTTCAACATTTTCTAATTCATAATAACTTGCCGAACTAACAGCCGATGAAACGTTTGCATCTATTGTACAAACCACTGTCAAACATGCAATCATAACGATAAATAAAATTTTTTTCATTTTTAAGTCTCCTTTCATAAATTCCTTATTTATTATATACCCTATTTTTTATTTTTTAATCTATTTTTCTAAAATTTTAATTTGTTTTTTTTAGTGTATTTCATATACATTTTTAAGAAATTATTTTCTAATTTAATGCAAAAAAATCTTCCACACTGTTTAGTGCAGAAGACTTTTCGCAATTATTTGTCGCTTAAATGAACAAATAGTAGTTAGGAAATAATTTTAATCATTTGAAACGCTTTTTATTAACTTAGATTTAATTAGTAATCGCTGAGAATCGTATGGATATGGATGACAAGACATTAAATACAGCTTTGATTTATCAGGTTCTTTAATAAATTTACTCCAATCATCTGGTTCTATAATTTCGTATCCATATACTTCGTAATACAAAATTTGAGTCTTTGTTGTAATTTTAATTACAGAACCATCATTTAGTTCATTTATTTTTTTAAATGTAAAATCTTCGTTTCTACCACCTCTATGAGCTGCTAAAACAGTCATTGTATTATTTTTATTTGATGGCATGTCTGTATCTGTCACAATTCCACATCCATTTGATAATGCTTTTCTTGAAGTATTCATATAAATAGGCAAAATTAGTTTTATATCATCTACTCTGAGCACTCCTATAGCCTTATCATCAGTAATTTTATCGCCTGTTTCATTTTTTGTTTTTTCTTTTTTTATTTCTTTACTTAATTTGCTTTTTTTATTTTTTGTTGTATTATTTTGAAATTCATTTTCCAAATTTATAGCACTGTTTTTTTTGGATTCTAATCTGTTAAAGTTTATAAAAAGAAGTGCTAATGAAATAATCATTAGCACTCCTCCTAAACTAATCAGAAAGCCTGATTTCTTCAATACTCTAAGCCTCTTTCTTCTTTTTTCTAATACCAATAGCTGTCAAAACTGCTCCAATAGCTAACATCATTATTGCATATGTTGATGCATTAACTCCGTCTCCAGTATTTACTAGAGTGCCTTTTTTATTTGGAGAGCTTGAATTTATTGTCCTATTGCCTTGAATTATAACGCGAGTATTAGTTTTCTTCCTGTAGATATGAACGGTATTGCCGTCTTTATCTGTTTCAGTTCTTACAAATTCATAGCCTTTTATATCTTTCTTAGCTTTTTTACCATCTTCACTTTCTGCGATTGGATTGCCTTTTTCGTCTACGAACTTAGTAACTACTTTTGAAGTATTTTCTTTCTTCTTGTAGATATGAACGGTATTTCCGTCTTTATCTGTTTCAGTTCTTACAAACTCATAGCCTTTTATATCTTTCTTAGCTTTTTTACCATCTTCACTTTCTGCGATTGGATTGCCTTTTTCGTCTACGAACTTAGTAACTACTTTTGAAGTATTTTCTTTCTTCTTGTAGATATGAACGGTATTTCCGTCTTTATCTGTTTCAGTTCTTACAAATTCATAGCCTTTTATATCTTTCTTAGCTTTTTTACCATCTTCACTTTCTGCGATTGGATTGCCTTTTTCGTCTACGAACTTAGTAACTACTTTTGAAGTATTTTCTTTCTTCTTGTAGATATGAACAGTATTTCCGTCTTTATCTGTTTCAGTTCTTACAAACTCATAACCATCTATATCCATCTTAGGATTGTCACCTTTTGTAGATTTAGAAATTTCTTTTCCATTTTCATCTACAAACTTAGTGATTTTGTCGACAGTAGGAGTAGTAGTTTTCTTCTTGTAGATATGAACAGTATTACCGTCTTTATCAGTTGTAGTTTTTACAAACTCATAACCATCTATATCCATCTTAGGATTGTCACCTTTTGTAGATTTAGAAATTTCTTTTCCATTTTCATCTACAAACTTAGTGATTTTGTCGACAGTAGGAGTAGTAGTTTTCTTCTTGTAGATATGAACAGTATTACCGTCTTTATCAGTTGTAGTTTTTACAAACTCATAACCATCTATATCCATCTTAGGATTGTCACCTTTTGTAGATTTAGAAATTTCTTTTCCATTTTCATCTACAAACTTAGTGATTTTGTCGACAGTAGGAGTAGTAGTTTTCTTCTTGTAGATGTGAACGGTATTTCCGTCTTTATCTTTTTCAGTTTTTACAAACTCATAACCATCTATATCCTTCTTAGGATTGTCACCCTTTGTAGGTTCAGAAATTTTATTTCCATTTTCATCTACATATTTAGTAACCTTTTGAGACTCAGGTGCTTTTCTTCTGTAAACATAGATAATGTTGCCATCAGAATCTGTTTCTGTTCTTAGTATTTCATATCCTGGAATTTCTTTGCTTGGATTTCTACCTTTTAGAGGAGAAGCAAGTTTATTTCCGTTTTCATCGAGGAATTTAGTAACTACTTCTTTAGCAGGAGTAGGTAACTTCTTGTAGATGTGAGTTGTATTACCTTGTTCATCTTTTTCGGTTCTTACAAATTTATATCCATTTATAAGTGATGGATCAAGGGTACCAGCCTTATCAGCAAGTATTTGATTACCTTCTGTGTCTACAAATCTTGTTTCTACACCTTCAAAAGGAGTTTTGCTGTAAGTGTGAATGATGTTACCATCATTATCTTTACTTGTTCTTATATAGTTGTAACCATCTATATCTACAGAACTTTGTTCTCCTTCTTTTGGAGGAAGTAGTTGATTTCCTTTTTCATCAACATATCTAGTCTCTACTGATGGGGTTGGATTTTGTTTAAGTCTATAAACATGAATAGTATTTCCATCCTTGTCTGTGTAAGTCTTTACATACTCGTAAGCAGGAATATCTTTTTTATTTTGCTTGCCTTTTTCTTCAAGATTAATAGGATTTCCCTTTTCATCTACATATTTAGTAACTACCTCTGTAGTAGGCGGAGTAGTTTTCTTCTTGTAGATATGTTTTGTATTACCTTTTTCATCAGTTTTTGTTTCTACAAATTCATATCCTTTGATATCTTTTTTGTCTTTTGTTCCATTTTCTTTTGGAGCTATAGTCTTACCATCTTCATCAACGTATTCTGTAACTACATCTGTAGGTGGTGTGACTTTCTTGTAGATATGTTTTGTATTACCTTTTTCATCATTTTTTGTTTCTACAAATTCATATCCTTTGATATCTTTTTTGTCTTTTGTTCCATTTTCTTTTGGAGCTATAGTCTTACCATCTTCATCAACGTATTCTGTAACTACATCTGTAGGTGGTGTGACTTTCTTGTAGATATGTTTTGTATTACCTTTTTCATCAGTTTTTGTTTCTACAAATTCATATCCTTTGATATCTTTTTTGTCTTTTGTTCCATTTTCTTTTGGAGCTATAGTCTTACCATCTTCATCAACGTATTCTGTAACTACTTCAGCATCTGGTGTGAATACCCATGTTCCTTTTACGTTTTCGTCTTTGTTAGTGATTTCTACTTCATTCTTATCGTATGATTTGAATTTCCAAGTTCCCTTGTTTGTTTCATCTCTATATTCAGCGTCTTTTCCAGTTGGAACTGGGGATGTTACTTTTTCGCCTTTTACTTTGCCTGTTACATCTTTAGGAGCTTTTGCTTTTAATGCTTCTGGTAATTCTTTACCTTCTGTTCCACTTACGTATTCATAAGTTACTTTGTGTTCGTTTGGTGTGAATTTCCATTTTCCTTCGAATGTTACGTCAGATTTATCAATAGTTTTGCTCTTTTCATCATAACCTTCGAATTTCCATGTTCCATCGTTTTCTGTATCTTTTACTTCTGTTTGTGTTGGAGCTGTTGGTGTTACATTTTCTCCATCTTTCTTACCAGTTTGTTGGTCTGGTATTAAATCTGTAACAGCTTTTGGAAGTTCTTTGCCTTCTGTTGCAGATACAAACTTATGATTTACATTGTAATCAGTAGGAGTAGTTTTTGGAGTAAATTCCCAAGTACCTGTAAACTCAACATCCTTGTTATCGATAGTTACTTCGTTTTTGTCATATTCTACAAAAGTCCAAGTACCATCTTTAACATTCACTGTTTTTGTTTGTGGTTCTGTTGGTTTTACTACATCACCTTTAACTTTGTCAGTTTGTTTTGCTGGTAGAAGATCAAGTACTTCTTGTGGAAGTTCTTTATTTGGATCTTTACTTACAAATTTGTGTGTTACGTTGTATTTATCTGGCTCTGGAACTGAATCAGGTGTAAATTCCCATGTTCCTTTTACGTTTTCGTCTTTGTTAGTGATTTCTACTTCATTCTTATCGTATGATTTGAATTTCCAAGTTCCCTTGTTTGTTTCATCTCTATATTCAGCGTCTTTTCCAGTTGGAACTGGGGATGTTACTTTATCGCCTTTTACTTTTCCAGTTACTTTTTCTGGAGCTTTTGATTTTAATGCTTCTGGTAATTCTACGCCTTTTGTTCCACTTACGTATTCGTATGTTACGTTGTGTTCGTTTGGTGTGAATTTCCATTCGCCTTCGAATGTTACGTCAGCTCCGTTTACTTTTGCGTCAACATCTTTTGTTTCTGGATTTTGATCTTTGAAGCCTTCAAATTTCCAAACTCCGTCATTTGTTTTATCTTCTACATCTGTAGGATTTTTTCTTTCTCCTGGAGTTGCATTTGTACCATTTACTGCTGTTTTATCTTCTGGAAGTTGAGCATCAACAGCTTTTTTAACATCAGCTGGCATTTCTTTTATTGGAGAATCTTCGGCAACTTTAAATTCGTGTGTTACTTTAAATTCATCTTTTACAAAATTAGCTGTAAATGTAAGTGGTTCTGTAATTACTGCTTGTTTTAATTGTTCTTCAGTAATTTTTCCTCCAGCAGGAATTTTTGTTCCATTATTTAATGTGATTTCTTTATCTGCTGTCCAGTGGCTAAATTTATATCCTTCATTTGCTTTTGTTTCGGTTCCTTTTGGATTTGATTTAAGTTCAACTTCTTCTTTTGTATTATCTACAAAGTTTTTGTCTTCCTTAACTTGTCCATTGCCATCAGTTGTGTAATTGATGATAGGAGCCCAGATAGCATAGATATAATTTTTTTCCTCTTGTTCTAGTTGGTTGACATTGACCTCTTCGCCTGCTTGGAATTCAGCTTTTGTTGCAGCTTTATTTCTGCTCCAGCCCTTAAAAGCATATCCTTCACGGCTGTATTTAAGATTTTCGTCTTTATCATTGTCTAGGACTTTATGGAAGTCTTCTACAACTATTTCATTAACTGTATATTGACTACCTTTACCACCGTTTGGATCATATGTTACCTTTGTAAGTGATGAATCTTTTATTTCTTTCCATTGAGCGTAAAGAGTTTTATTTTTATCCATTAGGACAGTTTCGCTTGGTTTAATTAGTCCGCTAGAACCATCTTTTGTTTCACTCCAACCTACGAAAACTTTTTTGCCACCATTTACTTTTACATTTCCAATATCTTGAACTTGTGCTTTGGCATCAGTGATATAAGAGCTTGAATCTATTGGAGCTTTTCCTTCAACTTTGTCATTAGCTTCTAAGTTCAAATCGTATTTTAATTCTAAATAAGCATATTTCCACTTAGCATATAAGTGAGTATCATTATTTTTAATTTGTTTGTGAAGATTTGCTTTTACAAATCTACCATTTTTATTTTTCTCATACCAACCTAAAAATTCTGTTGCGTCTTTTGGTTGAATTGGTTTAGGGAAATTCTCTTCGCTGACTTTTTTATCTTCATATTTTCCATCGTAAAGAGTGTCAGCTTCAGGAATTTCAGTTATTTTTTCTATATCTTCTTTATAGTCATCTTGGTTGGTGTGGAAGGTTACTTCGTATTGACGAGAATCCCATTTTGCATAGACTACAATGCCATGAGCAGGCATTTTTGCTCCAGCTTCATGTTTGTGTTCTACGTTAAATTCTGAGTCTTCATACCAACCCATAAATACTTGATTAGGATTGTCAGGGTTTGTGGTTACTCCTTTTACATAACCAAGTCCAAAATCGCTTGTATCAGCTTCATATTTGTATGGTTTTGAAGCTAATTTTTTACTTCCAGAGTAATAATTTATAGGATAAGTTTTGCGCTCGTAGAATAGGAAACCTACATAAGAACCATCATCTATATATTGTGTTCCTGTATAGTTATAATATCCATTCCATCCGCTTGGAGTAAACATATAATCTCTAAAGGCTGGATTATTCACATCTATTGATTGCAAATCATCTTTAGACATTGTGCCTATCTTAGGTTCAAAGCCTACTATGTCATCTACCTGGTCAGTCTTATCGACCCAAGTATTTGTTTTATTAGCCCATATACCTTGACGAGGTTCATATACCCTGTAATCATATCCGTTGTAGGTATAGAAGTGTTCTGTATTTTGGAATTCTTCTCTACCAGCTATTTCTTTCATGGTACCAAGTGTAGCTTTTAATTGTTCAAGTGATCCGCTATTTATTGATGCATTAAATTTACTTGGATCCCATTCAACAAAACGCAATTGAAATCCTTGACCTTTAGCATAAACTCTATACATATAAATATCTTCATCACCCATTACTGGTGAGCTAGTATAGAAAGATCCTATGCTTTTATCGATGTAATAAATGTAATCTTTATTTAGCTTAGCAAACCATTTTTCAGAACTTTGACCGTAACGCAAATCTACGCGAATATTTCCGTTATTATCTGTGGCGTTAATCCAATTTGCGTTACTAGGGTTATAATCTACTCCATTTCGATTTTTATAAACCGAAATTGTATGAACATTTCTATCCATATATACAGGTACAACTGTGCTGCCATCAGCTTTTATTGTTTCAAAAGCTTGTTTTGTTTTTTCTTCGTTTAAATGGAAACCTAAATAATCTAGGGTTTGAGGATTAGTATAGGTGTGATCCATTTGTCCGTTTTCGTCTTTACTATTGTAGCCATCGCTAAAGCGGCCATCTTTTTTTGATAGCTTACTAATATCTTCAACTATTGGACCAGTTGGGGCTACCTTAGGATCTGGATTTTCACTTCCTCTAAATGGTAGGCTTGTTTTTTGTCCATTAAGTCCTCTTGCTGATATTATTCCAAGGAAGGTGTAGCCGTCATTGTCAATATTTTGGGTCATAACCTTAAATTTATAGTCAACTACAACTGGTTTCCATACAGCATAAACAGTAATGTCTTCGTTTAATACTAAAGTATTAAGATCAACAGGATCTCAATCTTTTGTCAAAGACCAATGGCTAAATTCATAACCTGGTCTTGTAGGATTTTCTGGCATTTTTTCAAGATGGCTACCATCGTCTGCAAGTATTTGATCTTGGTAGCTTGCGTCGTCTCCTGTTATAAATGTTGCCTTGTGTTTAAACTCTGTTATTGCATAAAGTTTAATGTCAGTTTTTCCGGCTGCAATATCTTTTTGCAATGACTCCTCATCATAAACACCAGATTTTCCGTCTTTTGATGTTGACCAATTTACGAAGTATTTATTAGCTTCATAAATTGTAGGATCTGCTGGTAGTTTATAGGAACTAGCATCAGTAACAGTGTCAGTCATATAAACTCTATCATTTTTATCGCCAACTATATAGTAGGTTATTACTACTTGACTTTTGAAAACTGGGTAAACATTAATTATTTTTTTGTCGTTACCTTTAATCTCTATTGGCGTATCAAATTTAATTTCGTTACCTTCTTCATCTTGCCATTTTAAAAAGACTTTATCTTTGTCTTTAAATACATGGCCAGGATCAGAAATTTTTTCTCCATCAAGAATTATTTGTTTTTGTATCTCTTTTGCTGAATCTTTATTATCTATTGTGTCATTATAGAAATGATACTCATTGATTCCTTGTTTTGGACTTAGTATGTTAGCATAGATTGGCTTTATACCAGCAAAAACAATAAAAGCGACAGCTAATAATACTGAAAACAAAATTCTTCCAAAGTGCTTGTTTTTCTCTTTCATATTTCCTCCTTTTTTTCAAATAGTATGTTAGCATAGATTAGCTTTATACCAGAAAAAACTATAAAAGCGACAGCTAATAATACTGACAACAAATTTTTCCAAAGTGTTTGTGTTTCTCTTTCTTATCTCCTCCTTTTTTCAAAGTCTAACATGGCATAACATGGGTGTTGAAAACATGCTCTACCAGCTAGAATTAATAGTTCTTGTTAAAATAAATTACATTCAACATAAGAACTAACAAGCAATTTACTACTTAGGGAATAGCAAGTGAGCCCTAAATTTATATTGAGTGAATTTGTACAAATCAACTCTTATATAAAACGTTATCGTTTCAGATAAAATTCCCATATTTTCATTTTTATTTTTTTATTTTTGCAACGATATATGAAATCTCCCACCTCCAGTATTAACAAAATCCCTCATAATTTACTCTGTAATTATGTATTTTTGTAATACATAATTACTTGAGTTAGCTATTACTAACTCTTTTTTAGAAAATAAACAACTTATTTTCTAATTTTGACCATATAAATATAGTCAATGTATTCAATTTGATTATACCACATTTTGGTATTTTTTAAACTATATATTTTTTTGAATTTTGTTGTTAATTAATAAACTATAATTTCCAATTTTTTTCATTTTTATTTTCCAAATTTATTCTAAAAATGTACAAATAAAAAAAGCCCTCACCTAAGTGAGAGCTAAATAGTCTTAGTATATTAATTATTCAATAATTTTAGAAACAACGCCTGCTCCTACTGTTCTTCCGCCTTCTCTGATGGCAAATCTTAATCCTTCTTCGATCGCGATTGGAGTGATTAATTCGATTATGAATTTTGCGTTATCTCCTGGCATTACCATTTCTACGCCTTCTTCTAATGC
>NZ_WKZF01000007.1:0-63246 GCF_009678325.1 Finegoldia sp. BIOML-A1 | reverse complement strand
AATAAAAGTATATTTTAAAAAAATATCAGCTCACAACCTATCAGGAGGAGCTGATACACAAAACTTTTCACATACCCGTAATAAATTGAAAATTTGCTAGCAGATGAATATCCAACAGATTCTGCAATTTCTTTTATAGGCAGTTCGGTATTTAAGAGAAGAGTTTCAGCTACATTCATTCTTTTTCTTTGAGTGTATTCTGTAATGCTTTGACCATATTTTTCTTTGAAAAAATTTTTTAATTTCGTTCCGCTCATTTTAGATATTTTTTCAAGGGTTTCTTGATTTACATTCATGGCGAAATGATCATCTAAGAATCTTGCTACATCTTCAAGTGCTTTATTATCATCAGACTCAATTTTATATTTTTTTCTATTTAAGTATGTGTCAATCACAATACTTACCCATTCATTTGCTTTGGCTTTAAAGAAAAAATCAGCGGCAGGGGCGTCCATCTTACAATTCAAGATTTCCATTGCCACTTTTTCCAATGACTTTGTAAGTATTATTTGATTTGTTTGAAGCAAAGTGGAATAAAAAGATTCTGTATCTATATTAATAGCTGCTAGATGCTTTTCTAAAAACTCCTTTTTAAAGCCTATGGAAACAGCAAGATAATAGCAGTTCTCATGTAATAAAAATAGGAAGTCATCTTTTATATTATCAAAATCAAGAGTACATAAAGAGTTTGCGGTAAGCGTTTGATAAGGACTGAATTTCTCCCCATTTGCGCTGACTATGTAGCTTGTGTATATTGAAACATAATCTGCCATACTATAAGTATTATTTTGAACTACTTCTTCACTTATATAAAAGTCATGGACATCAATAATAAATCCATCTCCTTCATAAAACCAATACAGGCCTTCTCCATAAGTTGAGTCCTCTTTTTTCCAACAAAAAGTGTGGCCTGCACTTGAATACTTCTTATTGTTTTTACATTCATCTACTTTCATATAATCTTTTACAAAATCATAATATGTCATAATATACCTATCCCTTTTAGACAATATTCCAATTAGCCTTATTAATTAAAAACCATTGTATTAGTAATTATAGCCGATGTATAATAAAAACGCAATGATAGCTATTATCAGCTAAGTAAATTTATACCTAAAAGGAACATCAAAGAAAGGGGAGATGATTATGAAGATTTACAAAAAACTATTTGCTTATGTACAGGATAAAAAATATCTTGGGGTTTTAGCTATAGTATTTTCTGCTATATCTGCTGTACTTACGGTATATGGATATTATTTAATCTACAAATTTCTGGATAAGTTAATAATTAATTCAAATTTATCTGGTGCAGAGAGCTTAGCATTAAAATCTGTTATTACACTAACAATTGGAGCGGTATTTTATTTTGTTTCAGGAATGTTTTCACATATTTTGGGATTTAGGCTTGAAACAAATTTAAGGAAAAGGGGGATTGATGGATTAGAGAAAGCTAGTTTTAGGTTCTTTGACTTAAATCCTTCTGGTCAAATAAGAAAAATCATAGATGATAATGCCGCACAAACTCATCAGGTAGTAGCGCACATGATTCCCGATAGCTCGCAAGCAATAATTACACCCATACTTGTACTTGCGCTTGGTTTTATAGTAAGTATAAGAGTTGGCATAACCTTGCTTGCTCTTACAATAATTGGCGGCTTAATTTTAGGGGCAATGATGGGCGAGCAAAAATTTATGAAGATATACCAAGAAGCGCTATCTAAATTAAGTGCAGAGACTGTTGAATACGTTAGAGGAATGCAAGTTGTAAAAATATTTAGAGCAAATGTAGAGTCCTTTAAAAGTTTTTATAAGGCGATAAAAGATTACTCAAAATATGCTTATGATTATTCATTATCTTGTAAAAAACCTTATGTTTTGTATTAATGGCTATTTTTTGGACTGATTGCAATTTTAATTATTCCTATAGTTTATTTTATTGCTAGCTTGGGTAACGCAAAGGTGATTTTACTTGAGCTTATTATGATTTTATTTTTATCAGGAGTTCTCTTCGTTTCATTCATGAGAATGATGTGGTACTCCATGTATATTTCTCAAGGCAATTATGCAGTAGATACTTTAGAGGCACTTTACGAAGATATGCAAAAAGACAAATTGATGCATGGCAATGTCAATAATTTTAAAAACTATAATATAGAATTTGACAATGTAAGCTTTGCTTATAATGACAAAGCTGTTATTGAAAATTTATCCTTTAAATTAGAAGAGGGAAAGTCCTATGCACTTGTCGGTTCATCTGGATCAGGTAAATCAACTGTAGCAAAACTTATATCAGGTTTTTACAATGTTAATGAAGGAAAAATAAAGATAGGTGGTATACCAATAAGTGAATATTCTGACGAAGCCTTAATTAAAGCTATTTCCTTTGTTTTTCAAGATTCGAAATTATTCAAAAGAAGTATTTATGACAATGTTTTTTTAGCTAATAAAGATGCGACAAGAGATGACGTTATGAGAGCCTTAAAATTAGCAGGATGCGATCTGATATTAGACAAATTCCCAGAAAGAGAAAATACTATCATAGGATCAAAAGGAGTTTATTTATCTGGTGGAGAAAAACAACGAATTGCAATTGCAAGAGCAATTTTAAAGGATTCCAAAATTATTATTATGGACGAAGCATCAGCATCAATTGACCCAGATAACGAGTTTGAACTACAAAAAGCTTTCAAAAATCTTATGAAGGATAAAACAGTTATCATGATTGCACACAGGTTATCAACAATTAAAGACCTTGATGAAATACTTGTGATGGATAGCGGAAAAATTATAGAAAGAGGCTCCGACAAAAAATTAATGTCAAGAGATACAAGGTATAAAAGGTTGCAAGAGATGTTTAACAGTGCGAATGAATGGAGGGTTTCGAATGAAGGAGTTTTATAAAAAAAGATTTGCTCTTACAGATAAAGGAGCAAGAAATTTAAGCAAAGCAACACTGGCTTCATTTTTCGTTTATTGTATAAACATGCTTCCTGCCATTTTACTTATGATTTTTGCTCAGGAAGTTTTGGAAAATATGGGCAAAAGCAAGGGCTTTTATATAGTATTCTCAGTTTTGACTTTGATAGCAATGTATATTTTGCTTTCTATCGAATACGATAAATTATACAGCACAACCTATCAAGAAAGTGCGGATTTAAGAATAAGGACAGCGGAATATTTATCAAAACTGCCTCTATCATACTTTTCTAAACATGACATTTCCGACCTTTCACAAACAATCATGTCTGATATTGAAGGTATAGAGCATGCAATGAGCCATTCAATACCAAAGGTAGGCGGCATGGCACTTTTCTTCCCGCTTATATCCGTCATGATGCTAATGGGTAATGTCAAGATGGGCTTAGCTGTAATTATTCCATCTCTTTTAAGCTTTATATTCATACCCTTATCTAAAAAATATCAGGTTAAGGGACATAAAAGATATTATGATATTCTAAGAAAAAACTCAGAAAGTTTTCAGGAAAATATAGAAATGCAAATGGAGATTAAAGCATACGGCTTATCAGAGGAAATGAAAGAAAAGCTATATGAAAAAATGGATAAAAGTGAAAAAGTGCACTTAAAAGCGGAAATAACTACAATTTTAACTATGTCTATATCTTCAATATTTAGTTTTATTTCCCTTGCTGTCGTAATATTTGTTGGCGTAAATCTAATTATTAGTAAAGAGATAAGCCCTCTCTACCTTGTAGGATATTTACTAGCGGCGATAAAGCTAAAAGACTCTCTAGACGCATCTAAAGAGGGATTGATGGAGATATTTTATTTAACACCAAAGATTGAAAGATTAAAAGAAATTCAAAATCAAGAATTACAAGAGGGCGAAGACTATAATTTGAAAAAATTTGATATTGATCTAAAAGATGTTGAATTTGCTTATAAGAAAGACGCAAAAGTTTTAAATGGTGTAAGCTTTAAAGCTAAGCAGGGAGAGGTTACTGCTTTGGTAGGAGCAAGCGGCTGTGGCAAAACAACTATCTTGAAACTTATATCAAGACTTTATGATTATGACAAGGGAGAAATCCTAATCGACGGCAAAGATATAAAAGAAATATCAACAGAATCTCTTTTTGACAAGGTCTCAATAGTTTTCCAAGATGTAGTTCTATTTAATCAAAGCGTTATGGAAAATATTAGAATCGGAAAGCAAAATGCAAGTGACGAAGAAGTTAAAAGGGCAGCAAAACTTGCAAACTGCACAGATTTTATAGAAAAGATGGATAAGGGTTTCGATACAGTTATTGGTGAGAACGGAGCTGAGCTATCAGGAGGAGAAAGACAAAGGTTATCAATAGCCAGAGCCTTCTTAAAAGATGCGCCGATATTGATTTTAGATGAGATAGCAGCAAGCCTTGATGTTGACAACGAGAAAAAGATTCAAGAGTCTTTAAATAATTTAGTTAAAGATAAAACTGTTGTCATCATTTCACACAGAATGAAATCCATAGAAAATGCAGACAAGATAGTAGTTCTTAAAAACGGAAAAGTAGAAAGTGAAGGCAAACATGAAGAGCTTTTACAAAAATCAAAAGTTTACAAGAATTTAATAGAAAAAACAAAAATGGCAGAAGAATTTATTTATTAGGAGGAAAAAATGAATAAAAATAATATGAATGGTCTAAAAACAAAGGATTTGATTACTATAGGGGTTTTCACAGCTCTCTATTTTATATTTAATATGATTGGGGGAATGCCTTTTGGAATGAATCCTGTATTAACCTTTTATCAGCCAATGGGTAGTGCTCTTTTGTCAGGAATAATATTTATGTTTCTGATTTCGAAAGTGTCTAAAAGAGGAACGATTGCTATTTTGGCAATAATAATTTGTATTTTGAGATTTGCAACTGGCATGCATTGGGCTATGGGTCTTGGAACTTTAGTTATGGGGATAATTGCTGAATTTATAGCAGGAAGCAAGTCATATAAAAGTAAAAAAACAAACATCCTTTCTTTTGGAGTATTTGCACTTGGAGATATAGGGACTTTTGTCGTATATTTTATGGATCCTAAGTCTTGGTCAAATGCAATGATAGAGAAGGGGACAGATATAACATATATAGAGTCTATGAATGCAGCAGCTGCTGATTGGATGATTTATGTTATTGTGATTGGAACTTTTTTAGTTGCTTTATTTAGTGCTTTTATAGGTTCTAAACTTTTGAAAAAGCAATTTGAAAAGGCGGGTATTATATGATTTCAGGAGAATTGAATACACATATTAATCCATGCACAAAAATAGTTTTACTATTTTTGTGCATAATTATATCTAGTATATTGCCCTCAATAGAATATGAATTAGCTTTTGTAGCATTAATTGCTATTTTTAGTCTTATAAATAGAAAAATCAAAATTGCTTTTACTGGGATATTAATATATCTATTAGTATATTTCCTTAGTATTTTAACTGTAAGATATGGAAGTAATACTTTTAGAAGCATATTTATGCCATTTTTGGGTTTAGTTAATAAAATTTATCCGGTATGTATGCTCTCTATGATAATACTTAGCACAACGAAAGTAGGGGAGTTTTTATCTGCTATGGATTATGTTGGTGTTTCTAAAAAAATTTCTATCCCCCTAGCAGTAATGCTTAGGTATATACCAACTATAAAAGAAGATTGGCTATATATAAAAGATTCAATGAGGTTTAGAGGAATTTCTCCATCCTTTTTTGGATTTATAAAAAACCCTTCT
This sequence comes from Finegoldia sp. BIOML-A1, assembly GCF_009678325.1. Lineage (NCBI taxonomy): Bacteria > Bacillati > Bacillota > Tissierellia > Tissierellales > Peptoniphilaceae > Finegoldia > Finegoldia sp. BIOML-A1. The sequence goes on along the minus strand of NZ_WKZF01000007.1, from coordinate 57,531 downwards.
TTAACCGTAGAATGCATTTATTCTCCTATGATAATTATGGCAGCAAAAGCAGCAGATGAATTAACTATAGCTTCTATCACAAGAGGAATTGAATCACCAAATAAACGAACTTCAATTATAAGGATTAATTTTGGAATTTTAGATTATTTATCTCTAATAATTGGAGTAGTAATTACTGCATTTACAATATATTTGAGGTATTTTTATGATTAAGTTAAATGAAGTTTGTTTCAAATATAGAAACTCTAAGGATATTAGCCTAGATAATATAAATATAGAAATAAAAAAAGGAGAGTTTATTTTAATATGTGGTTCTTCTGGCTCTGGAAAAACCTCTATTACAAGGCTTATAAATAAGTTGATACCATATTATTATGAAGGAGATTTAAATGGTGATGTAAAAATAAATGATAAATCATTATCTGACTATCAAATGTTTGAACTTTCAAAAAATGTCGGCAGTGTTTTTCAAAATCCTAGAACCCAATTCTTTAATGTGGATACAAATAGTGAAATTGTATTCGGACTAGAAAACCAAGGAGTAGAAACAAAAATTTTAGAAGAGAAATTAGATGAAACCTGCAAGAAATTAGAAATAAATAAACTAAAAAATAGAAATATTTTTCATTTATCTGGAGGAGAGAAACAAAAAATTGCTTTTGCATCAGTTTATGCAACAAATCCAGATATTTATTTACTTGATGAGCCTTCTTCTAATTTGGACATACCGACAATAGATATATTAAAAAAACACTTATCCATGTTGAAAGAGAGTGGTAAAACAGTTATTATATCTGAACACAGAATCTATTATATAATGGATTTAGTTGATAGAATTATTTATATGAAGAATGGGAAAATTGATAAAATTTTTTCCAATAAAGATTTTTTAAGTTTATCTGAAGATGAAATTAAGACTATGGGTTTAAGAACAAGAAACAAACCTAGTTTAAATATAAAAGAAAAATCACCAATTATAGGTAAGTCTTATTTACAGGTAAATAATGTTTCAATTTATAGGAAAGATAAATGCCTTACAGATAGACTTAGTTTTTCTGCAAACAAGGGTGATATTATTGCTGTTTTAGGATCTAACGGCATAGGGAAAACTACTTTTTTAAGAACTCTTTGTGGACTTTATACTGATTATAAGGGTGAGTTTATTTTAAAATCTAAAGAAATTGATGAAAAAGCAAGAAAGCAAATATCTTATATGGTTATGCAAGACGTAAATTATCAATTATTTGCCGATAGTGTCTTTGCTGAATGTAAATTAGGAATAAAGAACGTAAAAGATGATTTAATTAATGAACTGCTAAATGATTTTGACTTATATAATTATAAAAATAGCCACCCTAACACTTTGTCTGGGGGACAAAAGCAAAGACTTGCCATAGTTTGTGGACTATTGTGTAACAAAGAAATTTTTATTTTAGACGAGCCTACAAGTGGGCTTGATTATAAAAATATGATTAAAACTGTAGAATTATTGAAGTCACATTCAAAAGATAAAATTATTTTTATAGCTACCCATGATTTTGAATTTGCAAGTTTAATTTGCAATCGTGTATTGGATTTAGAAAAAAATAAGATATACGTGTGATATACTAGAGAAAATTTTTATAAAAATATCTGAATTAATCAAAAAATATAGAAATAAGGATAAAATAATTTTTATAGTTTCTCATGATATTGAGTTTTTAAATGAAGTAGCAGATGAGATTTTTGAATTGTAAAATAGAGCATGAGAGAAATCTATAGAACTGGATGGTGGTTTGAAAAAATTGACAAATCAAGGTAATTACTATATTATATAAGCAACAGTACCCGACACGCCTCTTAAAGCGGTGTAAGTCGGGTCTTTTAATTTTAAGGAGTAATAACGTGAAAAAATCGCCATTTATACAAAACTTCAAAGAAAACTATTCAAGGAGAATAAATGAGAATAGATAGAATCAATACATATGATGACAATCGCTTCAGTCAAGAAGCACTATATCAGCACGGTTGCTACATTGTAGATGGCGATGTGCCTGTAGAAATTAAAATCATATCACAGACCGAGGCACTTATAAAAGGAGAAGAAGCATATTTTGACGAGGTCATTGAAGAGTTTCGATTTAATGCAGAGCACATCACAAATTTTTATGATGAAAGTGGTAAGCTTATTAAGAAATTCAAAGACTTGGAGGTTTTTAAGCTTGATCTAGATAAAATCCAGCCGATACAGTTCTTTATAGATAGTGATAAATTAGAGGCAGTTAAGAGCTTTGTTAATAGAGAAGAAGACGTGATTATCCCAGTTACAATATGCGAAGACACATACGCGTCCCTAGATGGACACACACGCCTCTACCTTGCATATAGCCTTGGATTCAAGTACGTATACGCCTATCTTAGTGAAACCTTCTGTGGATTTGACTATTTCTTTTATGAAGCAAGAAAAAGAAATATATTTACAGCAAAAGACTTGACCTTGCTCACACATGAATGATTTGAAAAGTTATATAAATTAAGAGGTGAATCTATGATAATAGATAGTTTTGATAATGAAACAGAGCCAGTTTTAAGTCTAAAAGACTTTTACGGAGAAAAGAAAAATATTGCAGAAAAATGTTTGATAATATATTCAAAAAGCATAATAGAATATTTGCTTGATAATTTTGAATGCGAAGAAATTGGAAATATAGGATCTGTAAATGGGTCAAGACCAGTATATAAAAGTAGATTTGAAGGTCAAGAATTTGTATTTTATCTTACTATGATGGGTTCGGCTCTTGCTTCAGGAGATTGTGTAGAAGTTAATTGGATTACAGGTGCAAATAAATTTATTATGTTTGGATCTTGTGGCAGTCTTGATAAAGAAAAAACTTTTGGAAAGTACATTATACCAACAGAGGCTTATAGAGGTGAAGGAGCATCTTATTATTATGCGGCGCCTTCTGATTATATTGCTATTAAAAACCATGATAAGCTTGAAGAATTTTTTATCAAGGAAAAAGCTCCCTACACTAAGGGAAAAGTCTGGACTACAGATGTTATGCTTCGTGAGACACGCGGACTCGTTTCAAAGAGAAAAGCAGAAGGATGTATAGCAGTAGAAATGGAGCTTGCAGGTGTTCAAGCAGCTTGTGATTTTTATGGATTTGAACTTTATAACTTTCTTGAAGCAGGAGATGTATTAGATGAGAGCTGTTATGAGGTCGAAGGACTCCATAATGCCAACCATGATCTTGGAAAATTGTATTTGGCATTAAAATTTTTAAAAGAAATATAAGATAAACAAATCTAGAGGTTAGTATTGAAATAAATGGTTTTTAGGATTTAATAGAAATCTTAAAAGCCGTTTTTTATTTAAAAAAAAGTAATATGAAGTTTGTTGTGGCAGTCGTAATCTATCGTCTACACCAGTTTGTTTTGCATAACATCTTAAATCAAAAGGAGAAAAAGTGGTATAATATAGGTGAGAACAGATATCAATAGGAGGAGGAAATGTTTAAGCGTTTTTTTGAAAATTTTAGAAAACCGAAAGACAATTTTGGCGGTAGATTTATGTTAAAAAGTATGAATAAAGGACATGAAAAATTGGCAAGTTGGGGAAGGTCTTACATAAACATTGAAAACGATTATATTGTCCTAGATTTGGGCTGCGGCGGGGGTCGTAACATAGAATATTTTTTAACTAAAGCAAAAAAAGTTTACGGAATTGACCACTCAGAAACAAGTGTAAAGATGGCTAGTGAGATAAATAAAGAAGCGATTGAGTCTGGAAGATGCGAGATTTCATTGGGAGACGTAAAAAGCCTTCCTTTTGAAGATGAATCCATAGATATCGTCACAGCGTTTGAAACTATTTATTTTTGGAATGATATAGAAGAATGTTTTAAAGAAATTTATCGTGTGCTTAAAAAAGGCGGACAATTTTTAATATGCAATGAAGTATCATCTATGAAAAGAAGAGATGTAAAAAAATTAGCGCATATGATAGAAATGGAAGTATACACACCCGACGACTTAACAAGAATGCTTGGGAAATTGGGATTTAATTTTGAATATCATTTAGATAGAAAACAACAAGTCGTATTTATCGCACGAAAATAGGAAAGACAAAGAAAGGCAAGGATAAAAATGAAATATCACAGTTTTTATTTCTATCAGTTTCAACATCCTATGAAAAAAGTTTTAGTGGAAAAATATGGAAGAAAGTATGCTAAGGATATCCTCAAAAAAAGCAAAAAAATTTATCGAAAACTAGTAGAAGAAGCAGATGATATCGGAGATGATAATCCAATGGCATACAATGAGATGTTCGCTCTTGTATTTGTTGCACCATATTTAGCAAGCGAAAAAGAAATTCCTCCAGAGACTATCCAGGAAATGATGCGTCGCTCTCTGTATTTTGTCAAATGGTTTTTTTCATTAACTAATCTAAATACTAAGAGAGGAAAAGAGGCTAATAAGAAAAATATAGTTAAGTATTATAATTGGTATACAGAAGAAAAAGAAAAACTCTATCCCACATCATTTAAGGTCGATTTTGAGGGAGAACCATATGAGGGCGCTTGTTATTACAGAATTACTCGTTGTCCTATTTGTACATACACTAAAAAGCTTGGGGTACATGAATTAATGCCGCTATTCTGTGAATTGGATGAGGTTATGATAAGTCTTCAACATGGAGTTTTACATAGAGAAGGCACGATAGCAAATGGAGCAGATTGTTGTGATTATTTTATTACAGGTGATAGAGAATGAACCAATGTTATATGAATAAGAAATTGGTAAAGTTTGTGATTAATTTATTATTATTGGAGTAGAATAAAATGAGCTTAACTTATAAAATTGCATCGACAATTGTAAGACTTATCGGAGTCAAAAAAATGTTTTTAAAGAACAAGGAAGAGATGCTTGAGTATGCAAAAGGTGAAAATGCAAAAATAGTATTTGATTTAGAAAAGGCAAAGGCAAGGGCTACGAGAAAGAATTATTATCTTTTTGATAGGGATGTTATGGGTTATAGACTGATTTCATATCAAAAAAATCAAACGCCCGCCGACGGTGCAGTTCTTTATCTATTTGGAGGAGGAATGATAACACAACCGAATAAACTGGATTTTAAATTATCGGAAAGAATAATGGAACAAACCGGAAAAGATGTTTGGTTTTTATTTTATCCTCTTTGTTCAGAAAATGTAAAGATAGATAAGACATATGAAGTATCATTTGAAGCCTATAGGCTGATGACCGAAAGTTACAAGGCAGAAAATATCAGCGTCCTTGGATTTTCATCAGGAGCTTGTCTATCACTAGGGATTTTTTTGCATAACAACGCCATAGGAAGACCACTTTCGATGCCAGGCAAGATTATTTCAGTTTCTCCTGGAGGAATTCCGGATGTAACTGTCGATGAAAACAAAGAAATTTGGGAGAAATTAAATGCACTTAACCACAAGGATGTAATGATTGAACCGACGTACATTAAAACTGCAAGAGAAATTGCAAAAGGAGATGAAGACATACCTGAATATATGTTAGATGGAACTGTAGGAGATTTTACAGACTTTCCGAAAACATATTTTTATTACGGCGAAAATGAATGCCTCTATGCCTTTGCGCAAACCTTTAAAAAAGCAATGGGAAAATACAACGTTCCATACGAAATTATTGTTGGAAAAGGAATGTGCCACTGCTATCCGTTGGCGAGATTTTTTAAAGAAGGAAGAGAAGCACAAGATGAAATTATTGAATTGTTAGGACAATAATTTAGGACATACAATGAAATCACAAGAATTTAAAATGCCTATATTCGGTGTCGGGCCAATATATGTAATAACATGTCTAATACTTACAATCGCTGGGATATGGCTTCATCTCAATGAATACATTTATCAAGGAAAAATGATTAAAGGCAAAATATTTTTTATTATAGCTGGGATATTCATGATTATTTTGGGAATATATTTATGGATACAAGCAGTAATAGTTCAGAAAATAAATAAAAAAGTTACAGAAAAAAAGTTGATAACAACAGGAGTATACAGCATAGTAAGAAATCCTGTTTATTCAGCATTTATATTTATATTCACAGGTCTACTTTTATTTACAGCAAACTATATTTTATTAATACTTCCATTTGTATTTTGGGCTTTTTTAACAGTACTAATGAAAAATACAGAAGAAAAATGGTTAAAAAATGAATTTGGAGAAGAATATGAAATATATTTAAAACAAGTAAATCGAGTAATACCACGGATCAGAAGAAAATAAGATTAATTCTATGCAAGCATCTACAGTTGTAGGTGCTTTTTTATGGATAATTATAGGAAGAGGTAGTAAATACAGAAAAATATAAATCTAGACCGTCAAATACTTGAATGAAAACACGCCGAATACTTGAATGAAAATTGGACAAATACTTGAATGAAAACTGAACAAATACTTGAACGAAAACTTGCCAAATACTTGAATGAAAAATGGACAAATACTTGAATAACTGATAAAATCTACTTAAGTAATAAGTATGGGAGGAAATTATGAAGGAGTATTTACCGAGAATTTCAGACAAATTGTTAGAAGAACGATTAGATGCAAAAGGAGCAGTTTTAATTGAAGGACCTAAATGGTGCGGAAAGACAACAACAGCGAAACAACAGGCTAAAAGTTTTATATCTATGGATCGTCCCGACATGACGAGACAATATCAACAAATGGCAGAGATTTCTCCTAATACTTTGCTTGAAGGAGAAACTCCAAGACTGATTGATGAGTGGCAAATAGCCCCTAATTTATGGAATACTGTGCGTTATGAAGTTGATAATAGAGATGAATTTGGTCAATTTATATTGACGGGTTCAGCAGTACCACATGAATTTGATGATTCTATGCACACAGGTACAGGAAGAATTTCTAGACTTTTGATGAGACCTATGAGTTTATTTGAGTCAAGGGATTCTAGTGGTGAAGTGTCTCTTAAAAATTTATTTGAAGGAGAAAACATCACAGCCGTTGATGAAACGTGTTTTGAAAAAATTGCTTTTCTAATTTGTAGAGGTGGATGGCCAAGATCAATTGGATTAAATGAAAAACCAGCTTTATTCCAAGCTATAGATTATTTTGATGCTGTTGTGTCTACTGATATTAGTAGAGTGGATTCTATAAAAAGAGACAAAGAAAAGGCGAAGAGACTACTTAAATCGTATGCAAGACATGTAGGAACGCAAAGTTCTTTAGAGACTATAAGGCAAGATATGCTAGCAAATCAATCAGATACATTTGATCAGGTAACACTTTATTCTTACCTGGATGCTTTAAGAAAAATATTTGTTATAGAAGATTCTCCGGCGTGGAATCCGAATTTAAGATCAAAAACAGCCATACGAACAACAGATACAAGATATTTTTCAGATCCATCTATTGCGACGGCATCATTAGGTATGGGACCTAATGATTTACTAATTGATTTAAACACCATGGGATTTTTATTTGAAAACTTATGCGTTCGAGACTTAAGAATTTATACAGATTATTTAGATGGAACAGTTTATCATTATAGAGATAAGTCTGGATTAGAATGTGATGCAGTAATTCATTTAAGAAATGGTGCTTATGGACTTGTTGAAATTAAACTCGGTGGGGATAAATTAATTGAAGAAGGCGCTGAGACTTTAAAAGATTTAGCATCCAAAATAGATACAAAAAACATGCCCAAACCATCATTTATGATGGTATTATGCGCGAAATCACCTTTTGCATATAAAAGAAATGATGGTGTTTACGTAGTACCTATTACATCATTAAGACCTTAATAGTTTTGAGAATTTATGGATATATTCTCGGATATAAGAATTTTGAGGAAAATTATATTTTATCCTTATTGACCGCTCAAGTAAAGAGGTGGAGTGATTTCGGTGGCAAGAGTTATTTATTTTAAATTATTTATTACATTTGAAAAGGAGATTAAATATGATTAAACTGATTGATTTAATAAAAACAGATGATATGGAAAGAACTAAAATTAAATTTCATAAAAATGAAGGCGATATAAATAGACAGGCATATGACATGCTTCTTGAGGAGCCAGATACATGGCTTAGGATGAATCAGTGGAGAGAAAATAATCGAAATCATAATCTCGATTCTTGTAAGTACTTGATAGCGATGGCTCAGTATTATCCTTATGGGAAAGATTATTATATATTCGGCGGATTATATAAAGTTTGTGAAGAACATTCCGAAAAATTCTCATGTGAAGGTTATAAATTGGAAAAAGTAGAAGAATATGAAGAATTCGAAAAAAGAGTGATAGTTCGTATAAATGATCCGAAAAAATTATCACTTTCATATTTAAGATGGTACACTAAAGCACAAGAAGCTTTGAATGTAGAGGTTTATGAATTGGCTTCTTCAACAAAAACTCTTAATTTTACAGGTTACCAAAATGTATCGTTATCGCACAAAGATCTTGTTAGAATTATTTCAAATGATGAACCGACATATAAGCAAGCTCTATCAAATGTAAAGGGAGTTTATGTAATAACGGATAAAAATACGGGGAAACTTTATATTGGATCAGCTTCTGGTAACAGCAAAGGTATATGGCAAAGATGGTCATGCTATGCAAATTACTTAGATCCAACAGGAGGTAATAAAAAATTGACTGAGATATTCGACAAGGATGAAAGTTATATCCAAAAAAATTTTAAATATTCAATTTTAGAAATATTTGACACTAAAACAAAAACAGAACAAATATTAGAAAGAGAAAATTATTGGAAAAAAGTATTAGAAACAAAAAGATTCGGATATAATAAAAATTAATCCTATGAGGTGTAAAAATCGAAAGTGAATCACTCGAATATAATTAAGGAATGTAATTGGAGCAAATAGATATTTTACAATGGGAAATGTTCTGGTAGTAGATTTGATTAAAGAAATTGGTGAAAAAATAGTAAAAATAGTAAACGCAAATATTTGTGAAGACAATCTGCGTTGAAAATATTGAGGAGCCATTGATGCAGGAGATTCGATACTTGGATAAGATGGTCGATGAACTAGCTAAGGGTAAGAAGATAGAGAAAATTTTACGATAAAAATTTCTAAATAGAGTGCACTAGGCGGTAGAAATATCTATCGTCTTTTTTATTCTAGTTTCCATTAAATTACTTGTCCACAATAATTATTTGATATAATGATAAAAAGAGAAAAAGCCAATTCTCAAGTTTATGATTATCATATATTAAAAAGAAAAATCACTAATTACTATGTGTTCATTATACAAGGAGGGAGCATGAAAGGTTCAGAATGTAGATTAATAGAGTATATGGAAGGTTCCAAAAAACGTTTCATAATTCCGGTTTATCAGCGTAATTATGACTGGAAGATAGAGAACTGCAAGCAGCTTTATGACGATCTTATTAAAATAATAAAAAATAAAAGAAAAAGTCATTTCTTTGGCAGCTTGGTTTCTGTTTATGAACCATCTGGAAGAAATACGGAGTTTCTTGTAATCGATGGACAACAAAGACTAACAACAGTTTCCTTATTGCTTCTAGCAATGTATAATCTTATCCAGTCTGATGTAGTAAAACCGATAGATAAATACTTGGACAAACAGATTTATGAGGATTTCTTGGTTGATAAGTATCAGCCAGAAGAGACTCGTATTAAGTTAAAGCCTGTAAAGAACGATCAGGAAGCATTTGGAAAGTTATTTAATGATGTCGATGAATATATTAGAGAGTCAAACCTTACAACTAACTACAATTATTTCTATGAAAGAATCCAAAAACAGGAAATAACGATTGATGAATTATTTGATGCAATCTGCAGGTTGGAGATCATTAACATTACACTTAACAATGAGGATAATCCTCAGTTAATATTTGAAAGCTTAAACTCTACAGGTCTTGATTTGAGTGAGGGTGATAAAATCAGAAACTTTATCTTGATGGGGCTTTCTTCAAAAGAACAAGATGAATACTATGATAAATATTGGAACAGGATTGAAGTGTGTACAAAATATGATGTTAGTTCATTTGTAAGGGATTATTTAAGTATCAAGCAGATGAAAATCCCATCACAAAAGAAGATTTATATTAGCTTCAAGGATTATGTATATAGTAAATCGATAGAGGTAGAAGATCTTCTGAAAGATTTGCTGGCATATGCTAAACGATATGAAATTTTACTAAGTGGTGGCACAAAAAATAAGGCTTTGGATGCGTGTATCTATAGGTTAAATAAATTAGAAACAGCGGTTACAAGGCCGTTTTTCCTTGAAGTATTAAGGCTTTGTGATGAAAACAAACTGGATATAACACAAGTAGCAGAAATATTTTTGATTACAGAAAATTATGTATTTAGAAGAACGATATGTGATTTACCGGCAAATGCATTGAGTAAAATATTTTATACACTTCATAGAGAAATCACGAGATATGAAGGAAATGATCAGGAATATGTTGAGAAATTTAAGTATGCACTTTTATCAAAAAAGGAAAGAGCACGTTTTCCTAATGACGATGAATTCTCTGAAAGATTCACTGAGAGACCTGTTTACCAAATGAATAGCAAGAATAAGGTTTATATTATGGAACGTCTGGAAAATTATTCTACCGCAGAAGACAAAGATGTATATGGCCATTGCGATGATGGTACTTATTCCATCGAGCATATTATGCCGCAACATCTGACTCCAGCGTGGATTAAGGCACTTGGTGATGACTATGAAAAAATTCATGAGACATGGCTTCATAGAATTGCAAATCTGACTTTGACTGCTTATAACTCAAAATATAGTAACAGTACATTCGAAGAAAAGAAATCAATGAAGAATGGATTTGAAGACAGTGGCATTCGAATGAATACTTATATCGCAAAGAAAGATAAATGGACTTTGGCTGAACTCGAAGAACGTAGCCAATATTTGATGGGAAGGGCTCTCGAAATTTGGACCGCTCCGACAAGCACATTTAAGCCTATAAAAAAACAGATGGATTCATTTACATTGGACGATGATGCTTCATTAAGCGGTAGATTAATTGCGCGCTTCAGTTATAAAAGTACAGAACAACCAGTTTCAAGTTGGGTAGAAATGTTCCAGAAAGTATTACAAATTCTATATGCAGAAGACAAGAGTATAATCATAAAACTTGCCGTTTCTACAGAGGATAATGTTGCAAGACATTTTACAACGAATGAAGCAGATTTCAAAAAGAGCGTTGAAATTGGAGATGGCATTTTCGTATGGACTAATTCAAGCACACAAAGCAAAATTTCCGTATTGAATAGAGTGTTTGAATTATATGATGCCGATCCAAGTGATTTGGTTTTTTATTTACGTGATGAAAATGAAAGTGTAGAGAAAGAAACGGGAACGCGATATGAATTACGAAGAAAGTACTGGGCATATGCTTTAGAAAAAATAAAAGAAGCTCATGAAGAGGGCAACTCTTTTGCTAACGTAAATCCATCAAAATCAAACTGGATTAGCGGTTTTTTTGGAATTAGCGGTTTTAAAATTAACTGCGTGGCTAACTTTGATTTCGCAATGGTTGAATTGTACTTAGGAAAAGTTAAGAAAGAAGAGAATAAAAAAGCTTTTGATATGCTTATAAGATATAAAGATGATATTGAAAAAGCACTTGGAGTATCCCTCGTTTGGAGTCGCGAAGACGATATGAAGACATCAAAAATTTCATATAAACTAAATAATGTAAGTATAAAAAACGAAACTGATTGGTTGCAGATGGCAAAGTTTCATGCAGAGTGGAGCAAAAAATTCTATGATGTTATAGTGCCATATCTGAGAAATTTTTAGGTAGATATAGTAATTGAGCGGATATTCTCTTTGGAGAAAATTCCATCCGAGATTTCTATGTTTACTTAATAAATAGCAAATAAGATTTTTTGAATTTTATAATATAATAATCCACAGGACGATAGAAATATCGTCTTTTTTATTTTGGTTTTCTGTAAAATGACTTATTAACAACAATTATTGGGTATAAATATATGAGGAGGAATTTATGGATATTTTTTTGGTAGCAACTAGGTTAATATTAGCAGCGATACTGGGAGCTGTGATTGGAATAGAAAGAGAAATCAAGAATAGGGCTGCGGGTTTTAGAACTCATATTATTGTCAGTGTTGGGGCGTGTTTGATTATGCTTATTGGAATTGATGGTATTGGTGAGTTTTCATCTGACACAGCTAGGGACACTGCGAGGATTGCGGGACAAGTTGTGAGTGGAATTGGGTTTTTGGGAGCAGGTACCATTCTTCAAAAAAAGAATGGTGTTTCAGGACTTACTACGGCTGCAACTTTGTGGCTTTCAGGAGCGATTGGGCTTGCTGTGGGAATTGGATATTATGAAGGGGCAATTATTGCAACTGTTATTTGTCTGATAACTTTGGTTTCACTTAAAGGAATCAGTGATTTAATCAACAAGAAAACTACAAAATCGTATATTATGGTTTTCGATACTAGTAATTTCAATCAAAAAAGCTTTTATGAATTTACTCAAGAAGAAGGCGTAGAAGTTAGAAAGATAGACATAATTGATGAGGATATGGATGATAAATCGATGATTGAATCCACGTTATCATTTCATAAGAATTATGATATTGGTAGATTTTTCAAGAAATTGAAATCAGATTTACATCTGAAATCGGTCAAATTGAGTGAAAAAGAGGATTAGATTTTATGAATAGAATTAAAAAGCTTTTGCCATATTTAATGGTTAATATAATCTGTTTTTATTTGTTGACATTGTTAATGAAAGATACGGGCAGTGCAATGTTTATTTTATTATTTGTAATTCCTGTTATAACTTTTGTGAATGCTATAATGTGTGGAAAGAAGAATTCTTTTGACATTCTTTACCCTCTTTTAGTTATGGTGATTTTCGTGCCTTACGTACTTATTTATATGAATGAAAGTGCCACAATTTATATATTTATTTACGGTGTGATTTCGTTGATGGGATGCTTTGTTGGTAGCAGATTGAGATAAGAGTGGAGAAAATTATGAACTGGATTAATAGTTTCGAGATTTTATGTTATTTTATCGTATTTATCTTGGTTGTCGATATTTTGAAAAGCAAAAACTACAGGGAGCTTGGTCTTTTATTTCGGGAGCTTTGGCTGGGTTTTGCTTGGAACTTTTGGCAGTGAGATTTACAGATATTTATCATTATAGCAATGATTTTTTCATAAGTATTGGTTTTTATCCGTATCAGTTTCCCTTTTTCGGAGGTCTGATGTGGGGAGGAATCAGCGTGTGTGCACTTAGAATCGCAAACAAGTTTTCAATCAGCAATATAATGAAGGCTTTGTTGAGTGGTTGGTTGATTGTAAGCATGGATTTGCTTTTGGATGTAGTGGCAATAAGGTTAAACGGAGGTTTCTGGGTGTGGGATGGGCGCCCAATCACTCTTGCTATCAATCATCATATGTTCATGAGCGTAATTTGGGTTAATTTTTTGGGATATATGTTTGAAGTGCCAGCAATTATTTTTATGACTTTGAAACAATGGGACAAATCTTTCGACAAATCAGATTTTAGTATTGCAAAATCACTGTTGATAGGAATTTGCGCAGTATTGTTCGTAGCGCTCGCAAGTGCAATTTCCCTCGTTCTAGATAAAATAACTGATGAATGGTTTTCGTGCATTGCATTTTTGTTGATTTGGATATTTATTTTTATAAAATTGATATCAATTTTAATTAGTCATCACAAATCAATTACGTTCAAGAACAAAAAAGATTGGCCGCTATTTGTTTTCTGGTTTAGCATATATGCTTATTGTATTGCTGCGCTTTTTAAGTTTAATATTATGAGTGCCAATTTTTTATACGCATTTTTTACATTTTTCATTATGATAATGACGTTGGTTTTGAGTTTGATAGATATTGAAAATAATCATTAGGCATCTACATTTGTAGGTGCTTTTATTGTGGCTAAAATTACCATTTGAAACACAAATTGGGTATAAATAATACAACGAAAGTATATAGGAGTTTATTATGAATAAATCGATATTATCTAGAACGATTAAAACTGCTTTGGCTTCACTTTTGGCGATAATTGTGTCGCAGGAACTTTCTCTTGAGTTTGCAGCTGCGGCGGGAATTATTGCGATATTAAATGTGTTTGATACGAGAAAAGCTACGATAGAAGGTGGCTTGAAGAGAACTTTGTCCGCAATAATTGCTCTTTTGATTGGAGGATTTTTATTTGAAAAATTAGGATACAAAACTTGGGTTTTCGGATTGTATTTGCTATTATTTGTGCCTGTGTCTTTTTTGTTAAGGATAGAGCTGGGGTTGGGACCTTCAAGTGTAATTGTGACACATTTGTTGGCCTTCGGAAGAATTGACTCAGCGATTATTTTGAATGAAATGGCACTAGTGTTTATAGGAACTGGATTTGCGATGCTAACCAATTTCTACGCACCTACAAGCCAAGATAGATTAAACAAGTTAATCGATAATATTGACGAAGATATGACGTTCATTTTGAATTTGTTCGGACAATCACTGATAACACATTTAGATGTGAAGTTATACAAAGACAAGATTTCAAAACTTGATGAAGACATCGACAAGGCGATTGAAATTGCGATAATTGAAAATGATAATTTAATTGAAAATAGCAGAGATATACTGGACAATTTGCGTTTGAGAAATAGGGAGATGGATTTATTAGAAGAGATGTATCATGATTTGAAGACGATTCCTGTTGAATATTCAGATGGAAAGTACATTTCAGATATTTTAATTGAAACTTCTGAAAATTTGACAAATGGTGAGGAAATCACGAAGGTGAAAAATAGAATTGATTTTCTGAAAAATCATTTCAATATGATGAAATTGCCAGAAACTCACGAAGAATTTGCTATTCGTTCTGCAATTTTTCAAGTGTTCAGAAGTCTGGATCAATTTGTGGACATAAGTAACTATATTAATAATAAACTTAATAAGGAAAAAGGTAAAAGGTGATTATATGTGTGAAGAAAAGAATGAAGAACTGATTTTCAAGGAAAAGTTAGAGGAAGCTGTGGAGAGTTTTGGCAAGGGTAGCCAAGAGGGAGCGAAGGTGTCAATCAGAAATTGCCAGGATTTTTTTGGGTGTGTGTCGATTAGTCACCAAAAACAAATCGCACAAGCTTTTGAAATTGACGAGAAATACATCAAGACGATTATAAAATTCATTCCATCTATCAAAGAATCCAAGGTTGAATACGAGATTGTATGCTGCTCGGGACCGAGATGTGCGAAGAATGGATCAATGGAAGTGTTGAAGACTGTGAAAAAAGAGCTTGGCATGGATTTTAATGAAACATCTGCTGATGGGAAAATTCGACTAAGAACGCAAAACTGTTTCAAGAAATGCAAAGATGGTCCCAATATTATGATTAATGGCAAATTCTATCACCACATGAATGCGGATAAAACAAAAGAAGTTCTGGGAAAAATCAAATAAATTCTAATTGGAGCTAGTTGATTTCTAGCTCTTTTTTTATGAAATCTGATAGAATATAGTTAAGAAAATCAAGCGAGGTATTTATGAATAAATTATGTTTTATTGGCGCTGGGAATATGGGGTCTGCGATGATTTCTGGTGTTGTGAAATCAAAGTTGATAGATAGAAATAAAATTTTTGTTTCAAATAAATCTGAGAAGAAATTAAACGATTTGAAAGAAGAATTGAAAGTGAACACGACTACTGACAACAAGAAAGCTTGTGAAAATTCTGATGTTGTAATACTTGCAGTGAAGCCACATATTATTCCAACAGTTTTAGAAGAAATCAAAGATGTTATTAATAAGGAAGCTATTGTGATTTCTGTTGCAGCAGGGGTTACTATTTCAGATATTGAAAAAATCACAGGAACTGACAGAAAAATTCTTCGTGTTATGCCGAACACGCCATGTCTTGTCGGTGAAGGAATATCTGCGATTTGTACGAATGAAAATATAAATGATGATGATTTGAAAATCGTGAAGGAAATTTTTAATTCGTTTGGAAAAAGCGAAGTAATCGACGAGAGTTTGATGGACTGTGTGATTGGAGTTAGCGGCTCATCTCCTGCATATGTGTTTATGTTTATGGAAGCGATGGCTGATGCAGCTGTACAAACGGGAATGAAACGAGATATGGCATACAAATTCGTGGCACAATCGGTGCTTGGCGCTTCTAAAATGTTAATGGAAACTCACAAACATCCAGGAGAATTGAAGGACATGGTGTGTTCGCCAGCAGGAACGACTATTAAGGCTGTGGAAGTTTTAGAAAAATACGGGCTTAGAAATGCTGTCATTCAAGCTCAGCTTGCCTGTGTGGAAAAATCACGTGAAATGAGTGAAAAATAATTTACAATGACTTTACAATAATGTAGTGTATGAAATTGTTTGTTATTTTTTAACATTTCATGGTGCAAATTATAGGTCTGTGTGATATAATATATTGTAAATTATTTTAGTGGGGGCAAAATGATGAGCGTTATTGATATTTCAATAAATTTCATAAAAAAGCTTTTTGATTTGAGATTTACAAATCACGATCTAAGCCTTATCAATAAATTGAGAGGCAAATTGATAGCTATTTTTGCGTCCAATAAAAAAGTGTATAATTGTCAAAAAATTTAGGAGAATTCTATCTAGAATTCTCTATTTTTTTATTTTAGGAGGGTATTATGGAAAAATTGTACGAAGGTAAAGCAAAGGAAGTTTATTTAACAGAAAAGGCTGATGAATATATCATCAGATACAAGGATGATGCAACAGCTGGTAACGGTGAAAAGAAAGCTACAATTGCTGGTAAGGGCGAACTAAACTTAGCAATCACTACAATGATTTTTGAAATGCTTGAAAAAAACGGCATCAAAACTCACTACATCGAAACAATAAACAATACTGATATGAGAGTTAAAAAAGTTACTATCATGCCACTTGAAGTTATCGTTAGAAACATCACTGCAGGTTCTTTTGCAAAAAGATACGGCGTGGAAGAAGGAAAAGTTTTAAATCAACCAACTTTCGAATTATCTTACAAAGATGATGATTTGGGAGATCCATTGATGTGTGAAGACCACGCAATTGCTCTTGGAGTTATCACAAAAGAAGAATATGACTATTTAAGAGAAGAAACTTTGAAAATCAACGAATTACTTAAAGAATTTTTCTTAAAAATCAACTTAAAATTAGTTGACTTCAAAATAGAATTCGGTAAAACTGATGACGGACAAATCTTATTAGCTGACGAAATCAGCCCAGATACTTGCAGATTGTGGGATAAAGACACTAACCAAAAATTAGACAAAGATATTTTCAGAAGAGATTTGGGAGATTTGACAGAAGGCTACAAAGAAGTTCTAAATAGAATGAGAGGCTAGGATGTGTGGAGTTATAGGGATATATTCTAAGTCCGAAGTTAATAAGAAATTATTTTTCGGACTTAACTCCTTACAACACAGAGGACAAGAATCCTGTGGTATCACCGTTAGTAACGGTGAAAACCTACATAGAGAAAAAGGCATGGGACTTGTTATCGATGTGTTTAAGGAAGAAAATTTGAATAATTTAGTTGGTAATGTAGGAATTGGACATGTAAGATATTCGACAGCTGGTGGCTCTCACGATTACAATACTCAGCCATTGATGGCTTTTGCAAAGGGGATTGAAATGAGCTTGGCGCACAATGGAAATCTTATCAATCACCAAATTTTAAGAACAAGACTTGAAGAAGACGGCGTTATGTTCCAAACAGCGATTGACAGTGAAGTTATTTTGTATTTGATTGCTAGATATTACAAAGGTGACATCGTTGAAGCTATCAAAAAAACAATGAAACTTATCAAAGGAGCTTACGCAGTTGTGTTGTGCTTGAAAGATAAGCTTGTAGCATTTCGTGATCCTTTGGGAATTAGACCTCTTGTTATGGGGAAAAATGATGAAGATGTTGTGTTTGCATCTGAAAATGCAGCAGTAGAAATCGTCGGAGCAACTGAAATCAGAGATGTTAAACCAGGAGAAATAATTGTCGTAGACAAAGAAGGTGCAAATTCTTCGATGTATACAACAGATGAAGCACCACGCCATTGTTTCTTTGAATATGTGTACTTCGCAAGAGAAGATGCCACTTTAGATGGAACAAACGCATATAATTTTAGAAGAAGATGCGGAGAATACTTGTCACAAGAATCTCCATGTGATGTTGATTTGGTAGTTCCGGTTCCAGATTCAGGTATTCCTTCAGCGATAGGTTACGCGCAAAAAACAGGAATTCCTTACGCACAAGGTTTGGTAAAAAACAGATACATGGGAAGAACTTTCATCAAACCAACTCAAAAAGAAAGAGAAATGGCTGTTAAGTTGAAACTAAATCCACTAAGACATGTATTAAAAGGAAAGAGAGTTGTACTTATAGATGATTCCATTGTAAGAGGAACTACAAGCGCTAATTTGATTCAAAGAATTAGAGAAGCTGGTGCGACAGAAGTTCACATGAGAATCACATCGCCACCTGTAAAATTCCCTTGCTATTACGGAATCGATACTCCTTCCAGAAAGCATTTGATTGCAGCGAACATGGATATCGAAGCTATTCGAGAAAAAATCGGGGCGGATAGCTTAGCATTTATTTCAATGGAAGGAATGATAAAATCGAGCAGCGACAAAATGGACAAATTCTGTAAGGCTTGTTTTGATGGAGATTATCCAGTAGATCCGATAGTTATATAGGTGATTAAATGAATATTGCAGTTTTTATTTCAGGTACTGGTACCAATTTGAAAGCTCTGTTAGATGCAAAAAAAGACAATTATTTCAAAAGCGATATTGTTGTTGTGGTTAGTAACAAAAACGCAGCTGGTCTTGGTTTTGCAAGAGATTTCAACGTGGATACTTTGGTTTCAAAAGATGACGAAGAAATCATCAATTGTTTAAAATCAAAAAACGTAGATTTGATCGTGTTGGCAGGTTTCTTGCCTAAAATTTCAAAGAGAATTATAAATGAGTTTACAATTGTAAATATCCATCCATCATTGCTTCCAAAATACGGTGGTAAGGGATGTTATGGAATCCATGTTCACGAAAAAGTTTTTGCTAATAAGGAAAAAACTAGCGGTGCAACTGTGCATTTCGTGAATGAAAAATTAGACGATGGAGATATTTTGCTTCAAAGGTCTGTGGATATTTCTGATTGTAAATCGGAAGATGAGATAGCAAAGAAAGTTTTGAAAATAGAACATGGCATTTTGAAAGATGCTATAAAAAAATTGGAGGAGAGTTCATGCGCGCATTAATTTCACTTACGGATAAGACTGATGTAGCTAAATTAGCAAAAAATTTACAAGAATTGGGATATGAAATCATATCTACAGGTGGTACTTACAAGGAAATCGAAAAATCTGGAGTAAATGTAATAGACATCTCCAAGGTTACAAATTTCCCTGAAATTTTGCAAGGCAGAGTGAAGACTTTGTCACCATACGTTCACGGTGGAATTTTGTATAAGAGAGATAACGAAGAACACAAGAAAACTGTAGAAGAATTGAATATTCAACCAATCGACATTGTTGTGGTTAATTTGTACGATTTCCAAAATGCATTGAAAACTGGAGACCACGACAACATCGTTGAAAACATCGACATCGGTGGTCCAACTTTGATTAGAAGTGCTGCAAAAAATTACAAGGACGTTTTGGTTGTAACAGATCCATCTGATTATGACGAACTTATCGACAGATTGAAAAACGACAACGTGGATAATTCATACAGAGAAAAACTAGCAATGAAGGCTTTTAGTTTGACAGCTTACTACGATTCTGTGATTTCAAGATATTTCCAAGAACAAGTTGGAGAACGCAGCAAATACAGAACTTTTGGTTTCAAAAAAGAAGAAGAACTTAGATATGGTGAAAACTCACATCAAAGTGCCAATCTTTACATAGACCCATTTGTAAACGGCAAATTGACAGATTGCGAAGTTATTCATGGCAAAGCAATGAGCTTCAACAATTACAACGATTTGAATATTGCAGTGGAATTAGCTGACGAATTGGGCGCAAATTCTTGTGTTGCATTGAAGCACCAATCTCCATGTGGCGTTGCAATTGCAGACAGCGTTTCAGAAGCTTACCACAAGGCCTACTTAGCAGATTCAACTTCGATTTTCGGTGGAATTATCGCCATCAATGGAGTTGTTGATGAAAAATGTGCCGAAGAAATGAGTCAAATTTTCTTGGAAATTATAGCTGCAAAAGATTTCGACGAAAAAGCGCTTGAAATATTGACTAAAAAGAAAAACATCAGACTTGTTAAGATAAAATTCGACAACGATTCAGTAAAAGAAGACATTAAATATTTGAACGGAAAAGTTTTGATTCAAGACAAAGATTTCGGTGTTGACGAATACAACATCGTTACTAATGAAAAACCAAGTGATGAAGACAAGAAGGATTTGGAATTTGCTATGAAAGTGGTTAAATTCACAAAATCAAACGCAATTGTACTTGCAAAAGATTCCCACACTTTGGGAATTGGCGGAGGCCAAACATCTAGAATTTGGGCGTTGGAAAACATAGCCAACAATCACCCGGACGTTGATTTTACTGGATGCGTATTGGCATCAGATGCATTCTTCCCATTTTCTGACTGCGTAGAATTTGCACACGAATTAGGAGTAAAAGCTATTATTCAACCAGGTGGAAGTATCAAAGACCAAGATTCAATTGACAAATGCAATGAGTACGGAATTAGCATGGTGTTCACAAAAAACAGACATTTCAAACATTAAAAATTGGGAGGTTTTATGAAAATTTTAGTTGTAGGTTCAGGTGGCAGAGAGTTCGCGCTTGGACGTAAAATAAAATCTTTTGATGAAAGTAGGAAAATTTTCTTCGCTCCAGGAAATGCTGGAACTGAAGATATCGGAGAAAACGTAGGTATTCAAGCAGATGATTTGCAAGGTCTGCTTGAATTTGCAAAGAAAAATGAAATAGACTTCACAGTTGTTGGCCCTGAAAATCCATTGTGCGACGGAATTTCAGATTTGTTCGAAAAAAATGGTCTTAAAATATTTGGACCTGTAAAAAAAGCCGCTGAATTTGAAAACTCAAAATCATTTACGAAGAAATTCTTGGAAAAATACGACATCAAAACTGCGAAGTATTTGGAGAGCAAAGATTTTGATGAGTCTTATGATTTTGCAAATAAATTGTTGGAAGAAAATGGCAAAGTTGTCGTTAAAAGAGATGGCCTTGCAGCTGGAAAAGGCGTCTACATTGTAGATAATTCTGATGATTTGAAGAAAATCTTAAAAGATGTACTAGAAAAAGACAACATGGTTGTCATCGAACAATTCCTCGACGGATTTGAGATGAGTTTGTTGTGCTTTACAGATTCAAAGACAATTCTTCCGCTTCCAACTGCGAAGGATCATAAGAAAATTTTCGAAAGAGAAACGGGTGCAAACACTGGCGGCATGGGAACTTATGCTCCAAATGTCGAAGCAGAAGTGTTCGTAGATAAAATCAAAAAAAGCGTTTTAGACAAAATTCTCACAGGATTAAAAGAAGAAAACATTGATTTCAGAGGATTGTTGTTCATTGGATTTATGATTACTGATGATGGAATTTACGTTTTGGAATTCAACGCGAGATTTGGAGATCCCGAAACTCAAGTTGTGCTTGAACTTATCGACAACGATTTGTTAGATATAATGATGAAAACAAGTGAAGGAAAGCTATCCGATGTCGATTTGAAAATAAATGACAACAAGGCGCTTTGCGTTGTTCTAAGTGCTGGTGGATATCCAGAAAGTTACGACAAGGGCGATGAGATTACAATTTCTGATATGGACAGTGTTGTTTTCCATGCAGGAACGAAAAGAGTCGACGGCAAAATCGTTACAAACGGTGGCCGTGTTCTAAATATTGTAAATTCTAAAAAGAATTTCGATGATGTTATTAAGGCTTGTTATGAAGATATAGAAAAGGTGGATTTTAAAAACATGTATCACAGAACTGATATTGGTCCTAGAGTAAAAAGAGTTTATGTCAGAAAAAAAGACGAATACGATTATGAATCTAACGAAAAGAAAAAGCAAATTGAAAACTTACTTGGAATTGATTTGGATAAATTCGTAATTTACAAGAGATACGATTTGGAAATTAGTGACGATAATTTGAAAAGAATTGTCGACACAGTTCTTAGCGAAAAATCTGTAGATGATGTGTTCTACGGAGAAGATGCGTTGAAATTACAAGCTGATATGAAAAACGCAATCGCTGTGGAATATTTGCCAGGTCAATTTGACCAAAGAAAACAAGGCGTACTTGACACATTGAGTTTGATTTTGGATGAAGATGTGGATTGTAAGACATCGACAGTTTACGAAATCGAAGGCGCCAGCAAACAAGATTTGGAAAAAATTGAAAAATATTTGGTAAATCCTGTTGACAGCCACAAGGTTAGTTTGCTTGGTATTCCAACAACTTTGAAACAAGAAAATCCTAAGAATTTGGAAAACGAAACATACAATGGTTTCAGAGATATGAAAGATGATGAGCTTCAAAAATTCGTCGACGATCACTCATTGGCGATGAATGACGAAGATTTGAAGTGCATTAGAGATTATTTCAAATCAGAAGATCGTGATCCAAACGAAACAGAAATCAAGATTTTGGATACTTACTGGTCAGACCACTGTAGACACACAACTTTCAACACTTTCTTGGACATTGAATTCGATGCAAAGACAAAACTTGACGAAGCAATTCACAATAGTTTTGAAGAATATTTGAAAGTTAGAGAAGAATTAAAAATAGAAAAACCAATCAATCTTATGAGTTTCGGAACGATTTTGTCCAAATATATGAGAAGCAAAAACGAATTTGACGATTTGGAAATTTCATCTGAAATCAACGCTTGTTCTGTAAAAATCAAAGTTCGCGTGGAAGTTGATGGAGTTGATGAAACTAGAGATTATTTGTTGATGTTCAAAAACGAAACACACAATCACCCAACAGAAATCGAACCATTCGGTGGCGCAAGTACTTGCTTGGGTGGAGCAATCAGAGATCCACTAAGTGGTAGAGCGTTTGTCTACCAAGCTATGAGAATTACAGGAGCGGGCAATCCTCTTACTTCATTGGAAGACACGATGGATGGAAAGCTTCCACAAATAAAAATCACACAAGAAGCTGCGAAGGGATATTCTTCTTACGGAAACCAAATTGGTTTGGCAACTGGATTTGTAGATGAGATTTATCATGACGGATATGTTGCTAAAAGATTGGAATGTGGAGCTGTTATGGCTGCAGCACCAATTGAAAATGTCAAGAGAATTGAACCTGAAAAAGGAGACATCGTAATCTTACTTGGCGGAAGAACTGGACGTGACGGAATTGGTGGAGCGACAGGTTCTTCAAAGAGTCACAAAGTTACAAGTATCAAAACAGAATCTGCACAGGTTCAAAAAGGTAACGCACCTGAAGAAAGAAAAATCCAAAGACTTTTCAGAATTCCTGAACTTGCAAGTTTGATCAAGAAATGTAACGACTTCGGAGCAGGTGGAGTGAGCGTTGCGATTGGTGAGCTTCACGATGGTGTAGATATTTATTTGGACAGAGTTCCATTGAAATACAAAGGCCTTAAACCATTTGAGATCGCAATCAGTGAATCACAAGAAAGAATGGCATGTGTTATAGCTAAGAAAGATTTGGAAGAATTTGTGAAATATGCTGACGCAGAGAACATCGAAACAACTGTTGTTGCAGACATCACAGACACTAACAGAATGAGAATGTTCTACGATGAAGATTTGATTGCAGACATCAGCTACGATTTCATAAACACAAATGGTTCAGACAGAAACGCTGAAGTTGAAGTTGTATCAGAAGATGTTCCAGAAATTTTGACTGAAAAATGTTCTGATGCCGACAAATTCTACGAAAAAATAAAACAACTCAACATAACATCCAAGAGAGATTTGATAGAAATGTTCGACTCCACAATCGGAAGAAACACTGTTATCAATCCAATGGGTGGTAAATTACAATTGAATCCATCACAAGCGATGGTTGCAAAGATTCCAACAATGGATGGAGTTATGAAAACTGTATCTATGATGAGTTACGGATTTGACGCTGATTTGTCGGAACAATCTCAATACTTGGGAGGATACTACGCAGTTGTAGAATCAATCAGTAAACTAATCGCATTGGGTTCTGACAAAAACTTAATCAGATTGACATTCCAAGAATATTACGAAAAAATGCTAGACAAAAAAATCTGGTCCAAACCATTGAAGGCATTACTTGGTGCATTCACTGTTTCCAAACATTTCAAAGCAATGCCAATCGGTGGAAAAGACAGTATGAGTGGAAACTTCGAGGATATCAAGGTTCCACCAACTATGATTTCATTTGCAGTGACACACGAAGATGTGGACAACATAATTACGAATGATTTGAAAGGTAAAGGCAAAATCGGTCTTGTGAGAACACCTTACGAAGAAGACGGAACATTGAATCTTGAAAAATTAGAAGAAAATTTCGATTTTATCACAAAACAAATCAGAAACAAAAATATTATTTCCGCGATTGCATTGGATAAGAAAGGATTGTTGGCAAATATTTTTGAACAATCTGTAGGAAACGCTGGTTTTAATATCAAATTTGATAATTTGTACAATCCAATGTACGGAAGTTTCGTAGTTGAATACATTGATGAAGACGAAAATATCGAACACATCGGTGATTTTGCAGATGAAATTATCGTAAATGATGTTAAATTAGATTCAGAAAAATTACTAGAAGGCTACACTACAGTTTTAAATAAAGTATTCACACCAAAAGAAAAGATCGAGTACAAACCAATAGAAAACAAAAAAATCGAACAACGTAGAATGAAATCCAAGAAACCAACTGACACACCTCACGTTGTAATCTTGGCAGCTCCTGGAACAAACTGTGAATGGGATACATTGAATGCATTCAAAGAAAATGGAGCAGATGGAGAAATTGTTCTATTCAAAAACAGAAACCAAGAAGATATATTGAATTCTATTGATGTTTTGGCTGAAAAAATTAGAAAAGCGCAAATATTTGCCATTCCTGGAGGTTTTTCACTAGGAGATGAGCCAGACGGATCAGCTAAGTTCTTGGCAAATATTCTAAGAAATGAGAAAATAAGTAGTGCGATAGATTATTTGTTGAATGAAAATGACGGATTGGTAATTGGAATTTGCAATGGATTCCAAGCTTTGGTGAAGACTGGACTTCTTCCTTATGGAAAAGTTACATCACCACAAGAAGATGATCCAAACTTGACATTCAACACAAACAGAAGACACATTGCGACATTTGTAGATACATTGTGCTTGACTAATAACAGCCCTTGGACAAATGGAATTGACTTGAACAAGACATACAGAATGCCGATTTCACACGGTGAAGGAAGATTTGTAATCAAAGAAGACAAACTCCAAGAACTTTTGGATAATGAACAAGTTTTCTCTGCTTACAAAATCTCTCCAAACGGATCAGACTACAATATCGAAGGAATTTTATCCAGAGATGGTAAGATTTTGGGAAGAATGTGTCACACTGAAAGAATCGCAGATGATTTGTACAAAAATATTTACGACATCGACAAGCAAAATATTTTTAGAAATGCAGTAGAATACTTCAAGGAGAAATAATGAACAACGATATTTACCAAAGTCCATTAAACACGAGATACGCAAGCCACGAAATGAGCCACAATTTCAGCTCTCAAGTTAAGTTTGAAACTTTCAGAAGATTGTGGTTGGCATTGGCGAAATCTGAAAAAGAATTGGGACTTAATATTACAGACGAACAAATAGAAGAATTGCAAACGCACATTTCAGACATCGACTTTGATAAGGCTGCTGAATACGAAAAAGTTCTTCGTCATGATGTAATGGCTCACGTGAAAACATACGGAGAAGTGTGTCCAAACGCAGCTGGAATTATCCACTTGGGAGCGACAAGCTGCTATGTAACAGACAATACTGACATTATAGTGATGAGAAATGCTCTTGAAATCGTAGAGAAAAAATTAGCGATTTTGATTAAACACTTGTCTGATTTTGCGATTAAATACAAAGATTTGCCAACACTTGGCTACACTCACTACCAACCAGCACAATTAGTGACTGTTGGAAAGCGTGCTACTTTGTGGATTCAAGATTTCCTTATGGATTTGGAAGAAGTTATTTACAGAAAAGAAAATTTAAAATTGAGAGGAGTAAAGGGAACTACTGGAACTCAAGCATCATTTTTAAAACTTTTCGACAATGACCACGACAAAGTAAAAGAATTGGAAAAGAAAATCGTAAAGGAAATGGGATTTGACAGCGCAGTTAGCGTGAGTGGACAAACATACACAAGAAAAATCGACTACCACGTGCTTCAAGTTCTATCATCAATCGCACAATCAGCTCACAAAATGACAAACGACATCAGACTTTTGCAAAACAGAAAAGAATTGGAAGAACCATTTGAAAAAACACAAATCGGTTCATCAGCAATGGCTTACAAGAGAAATCCAATGAGATGCGAAAGAATCTCATCGCTTTCAAAATACGTGATGAGTCTGGTTCAAAACCCACAATTTGTAGCAAGTACTCAATGGCTTGAAAGAACGTTGGATGATTCGGCAAACAAGAGAATGAGCGTTCCAGAAAGCTTCATGGCTGTGGATAGTATTTTGGAAATAGCAATCAACGTTACAGACGGACTTGTTGTTTACGAAAACCAAATCAAAGCACACGTTAATGAAGAATTACCATTTATGGCGACTGAAAACATATTGATGGAAGCTGTAAAACGTGGCGGCGACAGACAAGAACTTCACGAAAAAATCAGAGAATATTCAATGGTTGCAGGTAGAAGAGTAAAAGAAGAAGGACTAGACAACAATTTATTAGAATTATTGGAAAAAGACGAAGCTTTTAATCTTGACAAAGACGATTTGAATTCACTTTTAGATGGCAAACTTTATATTGGAAGATGCCCAGAACAAGTGGTTGAATTTATCGAAGAAGATGTCAAACCAGTTATTTCAAAATACGACACAGAATACTCTGTTGATTTGAAAGTTTAAAAATATTAGAAATGCACATGGCTTAGTAGGCTGTGTGCATTTTTTTAGTTGATTATATTAAATTTATACGATACAATGAATTCAAATATAATTAGTAGGTGAAATATGGAAAAATTTAAGAAAATATTTTTGATAGTTCTTCTAGTTGCGTTAACTGTGGGACTGATGGTGTTTGTTCCTTATGATTCAATCAGAAACTTGGTACAAAAATCTGGCCCATGGGGAGCAGTTGTGTATATTTTATTGTTCACAATACTTCCAATTGGTTTTTTCCCAGTTCCAGCATTAGCGTTAATCGGTGGAGTTAGCTTCGGACTTGTTAAAGGAAGTATTTACACAGTTATAGGAGCATCGATGAACTGCTTGCTTATGTTTGAACTTTCTAGAAAAATCGGACACGATTATGTTGTTAAGATGATTAATGAAAAATTCTCCGAAAAAAATAGGGACAGAATACTAAATGCACCAGATTCAAAACTGTTCACTCTTTTGTTCATTTGCAGATTGATTCCGATTATTCCATACAATCTTATAAATTACGGGTTTGGATTGACGAACATAAGCCTATCCAAATATATGTTTGCATCAGTTCTTGGAATAATTCCTGGGACGCTTGTGTATTTGAATTTGGGGGATAAAGTGCTAAATGTTGGATCCAAGGAATTCTACCAAGCGATTATTTTGGTAGTAGGACTTACAGTGGTGAGCCTAATATTTGCGAAAATAATCGACAAAAAAGACAAGGAAAAACAAAAAGATTTGAAGTAATTTGATGATGAGTGAGTAGTAGCTAAATCTCCTAAAAAAGTAAAGTGAGTAAGTCCTAAAATATATCAAAGTATAACTCACTTCGTCTCGCTTACAAAAATTTGAAAATTCTAATCTCGAAATTCTAAAATTCAAAACTCGCTTGCGCTCAAACAGTTGAATTTTTACGAATTTCTCGATTGAATTTTATAAAATTTTCTCCAGAGGACTCGTTCATTATACTTTGATATAAAAACAAACACACAAAAAACCGCAATGCTTACAGTATGAGCTATTGCGGTTATTTTTATGAATTAAAAATTCTCTTCTAAGTATTTTTTTGTGAATTTTACGAAATCTATAACTGGCTCTGAGAGTAAAGAGTTGGAACGATATACCAGATAGAAGTGACGTACCGATTCGAAATCGTCGATTTTGAAAGAAATCAATTGATTATTTGCAACTTCTTCTTCTACTGAAAGTTTACTCATAATCGATATTCCCATTCCACTTCGAATGCATTGCTTCAAAGTTTCTGTGCTATTTGCTGTTCCAATCAAATTAAGCGAATTCTTGCTGATTCCTAAAGCGTCTATCATTTTCATAGATTCCTTTAATGTTCCAGAACCTTGTTCACGAAAAATTATTGGTTCCTTTAAAATAGAACTTATCTTGACATTGTTTTTCTTCAATGCATTATAATAATCGTTATATGGTGTGACTACTACTAGCTTATCGCTTAGGACTTTTTCAAAGGTAAGTTCTTTATCCATTGTAGTCATGCCTACAATTCCAATATTGATTGAACCATTTATAACTCCGTCAATCGTAGTTAAACTATCTGATTGAATTATATTAACCAAAGTTTTGATGTGAGATTTGTGATATTTTGTTAAAAGAGAAGGCAGAATATATGTTGCAGGAACAGAACTTGCACCGATGTTAAAAGTAGTTAGACTTTTTTTTGAAAAAGAATCCTGCATGCTTTCCATAATCCTTGAAATAGCCTTAGCGTAGTTGTAGAATTCTCTTCCTTCAGGAGTAAGCTCTAACTTTTTAGTTGTTCTTTTTAATAATTCTGCATTAAGTTCATTTTCAATTTGTTTGATATGAGTGCTTATCGTGGGCTGTGTAAGATAAAGTCTTTTAGCAGCCTCAGAAAAACTATCCCATTCCACAACAGTTATGAACGTTTCTAATTGTTTTAAATCCATAATATCTCTCTCTTCGTGGTATTTAATATATATATTTTATCATATACCTTTTATTTTACAAAATACGCAAATACTTTATAGTAATATACCCAATTGTAAATAAATTTAACAAACGATTTACTATTTATAGGGAAAATCTATAAGTAATTCAAAATTACAAAATGTTAATAAATCAATATTTGTAAGATAATTTTTAGAATATAAATGATAAAAATTTGCAAAAAGTTAAAAATACGGCGTTATTTATAGAAAATTTCAATTAATGAATAAATGATATTTATGATAAAATAATTTGTATGTAAAAAGTAAATAATATTAGAAACATTAAATATTTAAGAGGGAAAATATGAAGAAAATTTTAAAAATTTTACAATTGGTAGCTGCAATTATTTTAGCATTAATACCAAAAGTCATCGCAAAACCATGCAAAGTAATGCCAGGCAAAATGCCAATGAAATGTTTCCACATGTCAAATGCGGTATTTGTAGTGGCAGTAAGTATCGTGATTTTATTAGTCATAGCATATATCATTAAAGACGAAAAAATCGAATGGGGAATTAATATCGCAGTTCCAGTTTTAGCTATTGATTCATTCTTATTAGCAAAATTTGTAATAGGTGGTTGTAAACACGCAGGTGCCGCTTGTCAAATGAAGACAATTCCAACAGTGTCAATCTGCTCGATAATCCTTGCAATAATTTCAATAGCTTATCTTGTGGTATTAAAGAAGAGTATCGATGAAAGATAAACTTTACCTTAAAAACTGGATGTCATCAAATCCTGTCAGAACTTTTATAATAGTTTTGATTATGGCGATAGTGTCTGCACTTTTGTTTGTAAGCATGTATTTTTCAATTGGACTTAACAATTCAATTGATAATATGAAACAAAGATTGGGCGCAGATATGATGATTGTTCCAGAAAAAAGCGGAAAAGAGCAAGAAACATTATTCGTATCTGGTAAGCCTTCTGAATTTTACATGCAAAATGATGTGCTTGATAAAGTACAAAAAGTCGAAGGAGTAAAACAAGCAGCTCCACAATTGTACATTGCGACTCTTCAAGAATCTTGTTGTTCATTCCCTGTCCAAGCTATAGGAATTGATTTTGAAAAGGACTTTACAATAAAACCTTGGATGAAACAAGATGTGAAGCAATTGGAAGACGGAGAAATTTTAATCGGAAATAATGTGAGTGTAGTTGATGCAGACACATTGACTTTTTTCGGCAAAAAATACAAAGTAAAATCAAAATTAATGAAAACTGGTCTTGGATTTGATAATGCAATATTCATGAATTTTGATACGGCGAAGAAAATGCTACAAGATTCTGTTAAAGTTCATCCACAAAAATACGTTCCAAATTCTGAAATATCTTCAATTTTAATAAAAAAACAAGATAATGCAGATAGTGAACAATTAACAGTTAATCTTATGAAATCACTTAGAGGGACACACACTATGGTTGTCATGAACAAAAACTTCGTAGACAATCTATCCAAAGAAATGCTTTCTCTTATGAAATATTTGAAAATACTACTAACATTTACATTGATAATGGCAATAATCGTATTAATTTCGATATTTACAGTTGATTTCAAAGACAAAGAAAAACAAATGGCAACACTTAGAATACTTGGTATAACAAAGAGTAAACTAAAATCCATTATCCTAAAATACTCAGTAGTACTATCATTTATTGGGGCAGTAATAGGAATTGGATTATCCATACTCACAGTGAAGCTATTCTCCGGTCAAATCGAGAAATCTTTGGACTTGGCATTTATGAGCGTTAATGCAAAAGAAATACTAATTATTTCGGCGATAACATTATTAGTTGTAGTAGTAATTGCCCTAATCACGCAAATATTCAACGTAATCAAAATATCCAAAGACGAATTAGCACTAACATTGAGAGGTAATTAAATGGAAATATTGAAAATACAAAATTTATCAAAAAGCTACCTTATCAATTCTGATAGAAAAAACGAAGTACTAAAAGATGTAAACCTAACTGTAAATGAAAATGACTATATCGCGATAGTTGGAGCAAGTGGTGCAGGAAAAAGTACACTTCTAAATGTGATTTTAGGTTTTTTAAATTACGATGGAGGAAGCTTACAAGTTTTCTCCAAAGAAGTAAAAGATTTTACAGATGAAGAAATATCTGATCTTCGCTCCAAGAAAATATCATTTGTACCACAAGATTTGATAGTATTTCCAGCACTAACAGTTAAGGAAAACTTGGAAATGAAAGCAGACATTTCAGGCGTGGATAATTTTGATTATGAGAAATTCATCAAAAAATACGACATGGAAGAACTTCTTCAACTAAACAGTGCGAAAAATTTGTCTGGCGGAGAAATTAAAAAATTAATGATTCTAAGGGCGTTAATTAATGAACCAGAGCTATTAATACTAGATGAACCAACAGCTAACTTGGATGAAGAATACGTCGACAAATTCTTAGACTTGCTCGATGAATTGAACAATAAAACAACACTGATATGTGTAACACATGATTCAAGACTCAAAAACAGAGCGAAAAAAGTGTACAAATTATCGGGGAAAAATTTATCCGAATAAAATATAACTGATCTTCAAAAGTCATAAGACTTAGAAGGTCAGTTTTTTTATTGCAATCATTGACAAGTTAATTTACTAAGAATAAAATCTAATTGAGAGAAAAAGGTGAAATAAATGAAAATATTGGAAGCTACACAAAAAGATTCACATGTTTTAGCACAAATGGCTACAAAAATATGTGATAACGAAATGTTGACGAATTAGAAGAATTTAAAGAAATTCTACAGTCAGATGAAGAATCAAACAGGATTATTTGTTTTAAGAAAAATTTATAAATTGGAGAAGACATGGAAATATTTAAAATACTTTTACCATTGATTATAGTAGTGATATTAGTCCTAATCGTCATCAAAAAATCGAAAAAACAATCAGATAAATCCGATGATAATTATATGTCACTTGGAATGGCGTTAGGAATGATGCTAGGCGCGGGTTTCGGAACTGCTTTAGGAAAAGACAACATCGCGACTTTTATATCGATCGGTATGCTTTTGGGTATGGTTATAGGAATGAGCATAACAAAAAAATAAATTTATACGTAGAAGACACCAGTAAGAAGGTGTCTTTTTTTGTGTACACAATAAATATGTGTAAAATATTTGTAAAAATATCAAAAATTAGTATAAATAGCTTATTTTTCACGAATAATCGGGTATAAATATAAATAAATACACGTGCAATTAAAGTGAGTGAAAGGAAAAGCAGTGAGGAAAAAATACAGGGATAAATTTACCAATCCCGAAATCGTAAAACGAATTAAACAAATAGAAAATTCTCCACAAATGCAATCAAAACTACATTCAGTAAAAAATGGAATGAAGAATAACATCATTAATCCATTTGTATTAGTTATAGGTGCCATATTCGGATTTATTGCATTAAGAGCGATGCTAGATATTTATTCGCTTCTTGTAATGGCTGCTATAGTGTATTTTTGGAACAAATATTCAAAACAACGAAGAAATGAACTTGCAAAATCCTATATTGATAATTTCCTATTACCAGTGTTGAATGAAATCTTGCCGGATACAGCAATTGATTATTCTAAGAAAATTGATGTGAAAGTAATGAAAAGGTTGGTTCCTGATTCTGAGTATTATTTTGGAAACTGCCACATAGTATTTGGTGATGATTACAAAACAGAATTTTCTAATATGCAAGCATACACAGAAACTGAAGATAGCGAAGGACACACACGACAAATTATCGATTTTTGTGGACAGATTTTAATGGCAAAATTTGACACTAAAATAAATGGACACATAAGAGTAGTTCCCATAAAAAAAGGTAAAGTACTTGGGTTTAGAAATCATGGAAACTACGGCAAGAAAACAAAAATAGAAAAAGGAATTGAGACGGAATCCATTGAATTTAACAATTCATACGCAATATATTCAACAGATGATTTCTACACAAGACTTATCTTAGATCCTAAAATTATAGAGTTATTGAACGATTGGAAAGAGAAAATGAGAGTGTGCTTATACATGAATGAACAATACATCTCCGTATCATTCGAATCGAATGTGTTTTTATTTGCATTACCACAAACGAAAAAACAAGTTGATGAATTGTCGCTTTCAACAGAATACGAAAAAGTTAGAGAAAAATTATCTGGATTTTACTCTCTAATAGATATAATAGGTGAAAAATTATAAGGAGAAATTATGGACAGATTTTTAAATTCGGAATTCACAGCAATTGGAATAATTGCATTAATCATTTTTATAGTATTAATTTGGTGGGTAAAAACATCGAATAGATTTAACCGATACAAAGTCGTAATAGACGAATCCAAGAAAAACGTGGACATTGCACTAGCCAAAAGATACGACACAATTTGTGAAATGATAAAAGTTGCCAAATCATACGCAAGACATGAAGCCTCAACTTTTTCGGATGTAATAAAACTTCGACAAAATGCAAATATCAAAGAATTCAACGCCACAATACAAAACCAAGACCGTGAAATCAGCAAAATATTTGCACTTGCAGAAGCCTACCCGGATCTTAAATCGTCACAAGAATTCATCAATCTACAAGATGAAATCAGCGACGAAAATGAACAATTAGCCGCTGCAAAAAGAATCGTAAACAACAATATCAGCATAATAAACCAAGAAATCGTGTCATTTCCAAAATCTGTTGTAGCAAAATCTAAAGGATTGAAAGAAATGGAATTTCTTAAAGAACAAAACATAGACAGCAAAAGATCGATAAATGAATTCGACTATGATGTAAAATAATTAGAATAAGTAAAAATAAAGGGGATAACTTCTGGGATTGTAATAATCTTGGAAGTTTTTTGTTGAAAACTGTAAAAAAAATAGAAAAAAAGATTTGAGGGAAAACATTGCAAAAAATATATATAAGGGATACAATATAGTTAACCAAAAGACTTTTGTAAATAGGAAATCACAAAAGTTAATAAAAATGGAGGGAAATTATGAAAAAATTTAGTAAGTTGATCAAAGTAATTCTTGCTTTTGCATTGATTATAGGAGCGTTTTCATTCAACTCATCATTTGCATCAGCGCAAGATGTTGAAATCAATGAAACAAACTTTCCTGATGTTAAGTTCAGGGAATATGTGAAAGAATTTGATGAAAATCGAGACGAAAAATTAAGCCAAGAAGAAATTAAATCGGTAACAAGGATTGATACAAGTGTGAATTCGCCAAAAAACTTTAAAGGTATTGAGTATTTTACTGAGATAAAATCATTTTATACATCTGATAATGCAGAAAATATTGATTTATCTAAAAATACAAAACTTGAGAAAATCTATTGTGTTTTGAATCAGAATTTAAATGAGTTGGATTTAAGTAAAAACACAGAGCTAAAAGAATTAGACTTATCAAACAATGCTCTTACAAAATTAGATTTAAGTAATAATAGTAAACTTGAAGAAGTTAATTTATGGCAAAATAAAATAAAGGAAATTAATCTAAACAATTGTGTGAACTTAAAAAAATTAAACTTAACTTATAATAAGTTAAAGGAATTAGATTTGTCAGATTGCGTAAATCTTAAGAATCTTGATTGTGAAAATAACAATCTAGAAACAATAGATATTAGTAAGAATAAACAATTACAAAGCATAAATGCTAGAAGTAATAAGTTGCAAGCGATAGATACTACTAAAAATAGAGAATTAAGTTCCTTCATAGTTGACTTGCAAACATTTGATTATTATACAGACATTGATCACAAGGTTATTTATTTAGAAAAACTTCCTGGTAATCCTAATCCAAAAAGAATAAAGGAACTAGAAAATGGTAAACTCGTAGGAAATAAAATAGTGTTGGATAAGGGTAAAGAATCTGTAAGATATTCTTACGAAAGCAGACCAGGGGAATTTCAACGTGAATTTGGTGATTTGGCAAGAGTAAGAATAAACGTAAAAACAGGATTTACAGAAGAGGAAGACCAACCATCTGAGAAACCGCAACCAAACGAAGAAAATAGAATTTCAGGTAGAAATAGAATATCTACAGCAATTGAAGTATCCAAAAAATACTATGAAAAAGCCAACACAGTAATAATTGCCAGAAGTGATGAATATCCTGACTCATTAACAGCATCACCATTAGCTAAAAAATTGAATGCGCCTATATTATTGACATCCAAAAATGAATTAGAAGAACCGGTAAAAGCAGAACTTAAAAGATTAAAAGCAACTAATATAATTATCGTAGGTGGAGTAAATTCTATATCAACTAACGTCGAAAAAGAATTAAGACAATATGATAAAGATATAGAAAGAATAGCTGGACACAGTAGATATGAAACATCAGCAGCGATAGCAGAAAGACTTTTAAAACTATCTAAAAAACAAACTGCGATAATAGCAAGTGGCGAAAACTTTGCGGATGCATTAACAGCAGGTGCCTATGCGGCAAAACAAGAGTATCCAATACTACTAGTACAAAAAACAACAGTTGATACACAAATTACAAAAGTTCTAAACAAATATATCAACAAAACAATAATAGCAGGAGGATTAAACTCCGTATCAGAAAAAGTAAAAAAAGATCTACCGAAAAACACAGAAAGAATTGCAGGAAGAAGTAGATACGATACAGCAGCACAAATTGCAAAAAGATTATTCAAGTCAGAAAAAGCATTTGTAGCAAGTGGAGAAGTATTTGCAGATGCGTTAGTAGTATCGCCAGTAGCAGGAAGACTTTCATCACCTATATTATTAGTAAATAGAAGCGAATCACCAAAAACGATTAGAGAGTATGTTAAAGAAACTATAACAGAAATTACTGTAATAGGTGGAAAGAAATTCGTTCCTAGCTCAATAGTAACAGACTTAGAAACAGCAATAAAATAATAACACACAAAATCAGAGCTGATTAAAAAGCTCTGATTTTTTAATGAGTAATTTAAAAAATTCTCCTTTGTCACAGATATTGTATCATATCCGTGACAAAAACTTTATTTCTTCCTATAATCGCAAACTCTAGCAAATCGCAGTGCTTTTGGAACCACTTCAAAATCCAAGTAATCTGTCGTGAAGATTTCTCCGTCGACATTGACCATTAATTCCTTTTCGAATTTGATACTTCCTTTAGTTAATTTTTGAAAATGAATAAGAGGATGTGACAGATGAGCACCTTTTTTGTATTTAAAAATCAAAGGAATTATTTTGTACAATGGCATTGTTTCCGCCAAGCACATTTCCAACACTCCATCGGTCAAATTCGCATATGGTGAAGGATTGAACCCTCCTCCGTAGAAACCACCATTGCAAATGGCACCTAAAAGATAATATCCTTTCAAATTCACATCTCCGTTTTCTCCGTTACTTGTACTAGATTCCAGCTTGTATTTTGGAATTTTAAATATATTTTGAAAAACGGCAAGAGGATATGCATTTGCCCTGAGTTTTGGGTTTTTCTTCAACAAATTATACGCAGAATTTAAAATCACTGTATCAAAACCGAAACTTAGTACGTTCACACAATATCTTCCGTTGACTTTGATTAGATCGATATCGTCGATAACGGGTTTGATTGTGTTTTCGATTTTGAAGTTTGAATAATCGAAATTCTTAGAAAAATCATTCGCTGTTCCCGATGGAATAAGTCCCGCACTGAACTTTGCATTGATTTCTTTCATTTTATTTATTACTTCGTTTAATGTTCCATCTCCTGAACACACATACAAAACGACGTCCGAACAATCGCAATATTTTTGAACGATTTCACAAGCGTGGTTTTTGTGTTCTGTTTTTATTATTGTATATTTCAAATTATTGCTTGAGTAACACTTCACAATTGAGTGCTCTAATTCTGAGAATGAGCCTGCTCCGGCCTTGCTACTCAACAAAAACACGTATTTCATTTAATCACCATTCATATTATAATATAAACATAAATACCTGTACATAGAATTTTACGCAAAGGATGATATCATGAATAAATTTGTTTACAATATAATTTACGTTCTGATAGTCGTGGCATTAATCGCTTTATTCGAAAGAATTTTTAGAAATCGAAAAAACAACCCTACGCTCAATAAAGTCTACAAAATAATTGTGGGAATTTTCTGGATAATCGCTGTACTCGTAACGGTTTTGTTGTACTGGGCAGGTTACGGATACTTCAAAGAAGGAAATCCATCCGTTGCGACAAAACTTTTTGTGTTTGGAATTTTGATGACTGTAAGCGTTGGATACAAGATTTATACTTTGATTGGAAATAAAAATGGAAATAATTAATGAACTTCAGTCCCTACAAGATTTGAAATACCGTGATTTTCAAGCAAAACTAATTCCTAATATCGACAAGTCAACGATAATTGGAGTTAGAATGCCTGATTTGAGAAAATTAGCCAAGAAAATTGACGAAAAACAATCGCAAATTTTCATGGAAGATTTGCCACACACATACTACGAAGAAAATATGCTTCATTCTATTTTGATTTCTAATATGAAAAGTTACGACGATTGTATAGATCACTTGGAGAGATTTCTTCCATTTGTAGATAATTGGGCAGTGTGCGATTGCATTTCGCCAAAAATTTTCACCCAAAATACCGATAAATTAATCGGAAAAATAAAATTGTGGGCACAATCATCTCACCCTTACACCATTAGAGTGGCTATTTGTCTTTTGATGAAATATTTCTTGGATGATGAGTTCAAGGTAGAGTATTTGAAAATAGCGACTGATATCAGAAGCGAAGAATACTATGTAAATATGATGATTGCGTGGTTTTTTGCGACAGCATTGGCAAAACAATGGGACGATGTTGTATTCGTGTTGGAAGATAATTTGCTGGAGAGTTGGAAACACAATAAAACCATTCAAAAAGCGAGGGAAAGTTTCAGAATAACACCAGAACAAAAACAATATCTAAAATCGTTAAAGAAAAGGAGATAAAATGCGAAGAAAAGATCGTGAAATTACAAGTTTTGATGAACAATTGAAGATAATAGATCAGTGTGATGTCGTAAGGCTTGGACTTGTGGATGATGATGGCTATCCATATATTTTGCCGTTGAATTTTGGATATGAAGTGATTGACAATGAATTGGTGTTGTACTTTCATGGCGCGTTGGAAGGCTACAAATACGAACTCATCGACAAAAACAACAAGGCATCTTTCGAGATGGACACAGACCACGATTTGTACTCCAATAGAGAAATAGGATACTGCACGATGAATTATTCGAGCATCATGGGCAAGGGTATCGTAGAATATGTGACAGATCAGCAAGAAAAATTCAAAGCACTAACTGTGATGACGGACAAATATCACATGGAACATTTTGAATTCAATCCGAAGGCAATCCCAAGAACTAGGGTTTTCAAATTAAAAGTAACATCCATGACTGCAAAGCATAAAGAAATGAAAAGATAAACTTATAAAACACAAAGACTATTAATCAAAAATGCTTGACAGTATAACTTTTAAGTTGTATACTGAAAAAGTAGTAAGTAATTAAGGTAGTGAATCAAAGTTTTGTAAAATATTTTATTCTCTTAAATTAATTAGTTATCACAAAAAATAAAAATGTACAGTGGTACGGTTATTCTGCGGAATAACGAGGAGGATATTATGAGTAACGGAACAGTTAAATGGTTTAATTCTACTAAAGGATTCGGATTTATCACAGGAGAAGACAACAAGGACATTTTTGTTCACCAAAGCGCAATCCAACAAGAAGGATTCAGAACATTGGAAGAAGGACAAAAAGTTTCCTACGATGTTGAAGCTTCTGAAAAAGGCGACAGAGCAGTTAACGTAGTTAAATTATAATACAACAAGGTTCAATCAATTTTGGTTGGACCTTTTTTTATTTTGAAAAAATGGGTATAAATGTACTGTAGGAACGTCGAAATAATTTTAAATCAAGAAAGGACACAAAATGGCAAACACAGAACAAAAAATTATGGATTTAATTCCAGAAGAATTGAAGAACAAATTACCAGGATTTTTACAAGGTAGTGCACTATCAGAAATAGTAAACAAAGTAAAAGAACAACACCCTGATCTTTACAAAAAAGTTGAAGAATCAGAAGGTCAAATCCCAGAAGATGTAAAACAAAAATTGACAGAAGTTTTCAATAACTTCATTCAACAAAAGTAATTAATAGGATATTCCAGTACGCGTGAAAATGTGTACTGGTTTTTTGTTTGTCAAAATATTACAATATCTCATAAATGTGATATATTAGTATTAGATTTTAAAAATTACGGGAGGAATAATATGGATTTTGAAGAAGTAATCAAAAATCGATATTCTTGCAAAAAATATAGCGACAAAAAGGTCGAAAAGGAAAAATTGGACAAGATTTTGGAAGCTGGAAGACTAGCTCCGACAGCGAAAAACTTGCAAGAACATCACATTTATGTAATACAATCAGAAAAAAACTTGAAAAAAGTCGACGAAGTGACACCTTGTAGATACGGCGCAAGTACAGTTTTGCTTGTAACATTCGATAAGACAAACGTGTTTACATATCCTGGTGATAGAAGAGATTCCGGAATAGAAGATGCGACAATTGTCGCTACTCATTTGATGCTTGCAGCGAAAAACCAAGGATTGGAAAGTTGTTGGATTAATTTCTTGGATCCAGACATCACACACAAGAAGTTCCGCCTTCCAGCAAAAGAAGAAGTGCTAATGATGCTAGACATAGGCTATCCTGCTGAAGATTCTGAAATCAATCCACTTCACGACAAAAGAAAAGATTTGTCAGAAACAGTAACATTTATTTAAATCGCAAAACGAAAGGAAAACTAATGAACAAAAGAAAAATCGACGTAATGGACTACGCATCAGACATTGTAAAGGAACTTCCAAAAGGAATATTTTTGAACACGAAAGCAAACGGCAAATTCAACAGCATGGCGATTGCATGGGGAACAATAGGCTACAATTGGAACAAGCCAGTGTTTTTTTGCTACGTTAGAGAAGGAAGATTTACCAGAGAATTATTGGATGCAAATCCAGAATTCACAATCAGCGTTCCAATCGGATCCTACGACAAAAAGATCATGAAAGTTTGTGGCAGCCAAAGTGGAAGAGATGTTGATAAAGTAAAAGAAGCGAATCTCACACTCGTTGAGCCCGAAACTATTTCTGTAAATGGAATCAAAGAACTTCCTTTAACTATTGAATGCAAACTTCTTTATCGTCAAGAACAGGATTTGTCCCTACTTCCAGACGATATTTTGAACAGAAGTTACCCACAAGATGTCGATAGCTCCAATCCTGGCTCCAACAAGGATTTTCACGTAACATATTTCGGAGAAATAGTCGACAGTTATATAATTGAAGATTAATCGCAAAACGACTCAGTCACACTGGCTAAGTCGTTTTTAAATTGCTCACTTGATAGAAATAATTTGCCAATTCTTCGGTGCTTTCCACGCCACCTTTTCTAATCCAATGTAAAATAATTCCCGAATTTAACGACAAGAAAACCTCCGTCGAATAATCTTTTGGCAAAAACGGGTGATTGTCAATCGAATGCTTCAACTCCGGAAGTGTTTCAATCAACGCCAACAAAAACTTCCTCAACATATCGTTGATGTAGTTGTAGCTATTCATCGTCAACGCGTAAATAAAATCAAAATCATCCTTTACATAATCGATAACTTTTTTGATGATATCGTATGAATATTTACTGCCAACTTTTTCCGACGTCAAAATCTCCTTCAATTCCTCGAAGATTTCCTCCACCAAATTATCCACCAAATCCATTTTATCATCGTAGTGCAAATAAAAAGTTCCACGATTGATGCTAGCCTCTTTCGTCAATTCGCTCACCGAAATATCGTTCAAACTTTTTTCGTTCAACAAAATCGTCAACGCATTTTTTAATTTGTCCCTGGTATCTGTTTCTCTAATCATAAAATCTCCTTAAATCAACAAACTGTTCACTATTGTTTTGTTACAATTCTACTTTTAATATAAAATAATTTATAAGATAAATCAACACATTGTTCATATAAGAGGTGAAACATGGCATACATTGAAATGAAAAACAGCTACAAACGCTACAAATCAGGACAATCTGAAATAATTGCAAACAACGACATATCATTTGAAATAGAAAAAGGAGAATTGGCGATAATTCTAGGCTCATCAGGAGCAGGCAAATCAACCGTCTTAAATATTCTCGGTGGAATGGATACTAATGATGAAGGAAATGTACTAATAGATGGCAAGGACATCAGTACATTCAACGAAAAAGAACTCACAAATTACAGAAGAAATGACGTGGGATTTGTGTTTCAATTCTATAATCTTGTTCCCAATCTAACTGCCAAAGAAAACGTGGAGCTAGCATCTGAAATCGTAAAAGATGCGCTCGATGCAACAGAAGTCTTACAATCAGTTGGCCTTGGAGAAAGAATCGACAATTTTCCAGCACAATTATCAGGAGGAGAGCAACAACGTGTCGCAATCGCACGTGCAGTTGCGAAAAATCCTAAGCTATTATTGTGTGACGAACCAACTGGAGCTCTCGATTATCATACAGGCAAGCAAGTATTGAAAATCTTGCAAGATATGGTTAGAAAAGAAGGAGCGACTGTTGTTATCGTTACGCACAACCAAGCGTTGGCGCCGATTGCAGACCGAGTTATTCACATGCACGATGCGAAAATTCGTGATGTTGTAATGAATGCAAATCCACAAAACATAGAAACGTTGGAATACTAAAATGAAGAAGAAAACATTAAACAAGACGATTTTCAAATCGTTTATAGAATCTAAGGGACGATTTTTGTCGATAATGTTGTTGATGATGCTAGGATCCATGACACTTGTCGCACTTAAAGTCACAGGCCCCGACATCGACAAATCGGCTAACAAATACTACGAAGATTATAATTTGTCCGATGTCAATGTCATCAGCGATTACGGAATCACGACAAATGATGCGAAGGAGATCGACCAAATCAAAAACATCGCAGACGTTGAGTACGGATATTTTTCAGATGCGACGATCAATGACACTCCAACTTCATTTAGAATTTTTTCAAATACGAAAAACATATCTAAATTTGAGCTAGTAAGTGGCAAATTTCCACAAAAAATTGGAGATATAGCACTCACCGATCAATACAAATCCAAATACAAAATCGGAGATAAAATCAAATTCAAAGAAAAAGACGAAGACAGTAAGATTTTGAAAAAAGAAGAATTCACAGTAACGGGATTCGTCAATTCTACAGAAATTGTCTCCAAGACCGCTTTGGGAAATTCTTCTGCGGGATCTGGAAACTTGGAAGGATACGCAGTAGTAACAGAAGAAAACTTCGACACAGATGTCTACACCATTGCACGTGCACGCTTTCACGATGTACGTGGGCTTAATTATATAGACTCTGAATACACCAGAAAAGTTGACAAACATCAGAAACAACTCGATGAAATACTGAAAGATAACAGCAAACAACGACTCGAAGAAATCAAATCAAAGGCAAATGATAAAATAGCCAAATCCAAGAAGAAAATCGAAGATGCCAAGAAAGAAATCGCAGATGCAGAGAAGAAATTATCCGACGGACAAAAGAAAATCGACGACGAAAAAGCAAAACTAGTATCGGCACAAAAACAAATCGCAGACAAGGAGTCCGTAATCAAGAATTCAAAATACCAAATCGAATCAGCAGAAAGCCGTCTTCAAGCAACCAAGAAACAATTGGACGATGCGAAAGTTCAGATTGACAACGGACAAAAACAATTGGATTCTAAGAAAAAAGAAGTCGAAGCAAATAGAAAGAAGCTATCACAATCAAAAACAACCCTTGATGCGACAAAAGCAAAGCTTGATTCATCAAACGCCCAAATCCAACAAGGAAAAGCAAAGCTACAACAAGCAAAACAAAACCTTGAACAAAAAAAAGCAGAACTCAAAAAGCAGGGAATAAATCCTGAAATTGTTCCAGAAATCCAACAAGCTGAAAGTTCAATCGCAGAACAATCAAAAATGATACAACAATCCGAAGCTCAGTATAACCAAGGATTGGCGAAGTACAATCAGGGATTTGAACAATACAAAGCCGGAATGAAAAAAATTGATGAATTCGACACAGCACAACGAAAACTATCCGAAAAGAAAAAGCTCTATCAAAATTCTGTTGCAAAGTATGAAGCTGGAAGAAATCAGCTTAACGCATCCAAAACAAAATACAAGAATGGAATAGCACAGCTGAATTCATCAAAAAAACAAATCCAAGAAGGACTGAACAAAATTTCCTCGTCACAAAAAGAACTCGACGACAATAAAAAAGAATTTGAAAATGAAAAGAAAAAAGCCGACGACAAAATCCAAGACGCAGAATCCAAAATTCACGACGCACAAATAGAAATTGACGGATTATCGTTGCCGGAATATTCGACATACACGAGAAGGACAATGCCGGGTGGAGACGGAATCAAAATGGTCGAAACGACATCATCGGGAATTACTAAAGTAAGTAACTTGTTCCCAGTAGTCTTGTATCTTGTCGCAGCGCTTGTAACAGTCACGACGATGACCAGATTTGTCCAAGAAGAACGAAACAACGCAGGAATACTGAAGGCATTGGGTTACAATGATACTGATGTCATCAAGAAATTCGTGTTGTACGGGCTAATCTCCGGAGGATTGGGTACGATTTTGGGAACACTACTTGGAACGTACGTACTTCCGTACATTTTGTGCACGTCGCTTTTGGCAAATATGACCATACCACCAGTCAAATATTATTTTTCATTTAAAATACTCGG
Organism: Finegoldia sp. BIOML-A1; assembly: GCF_009678325.1. Lineage (NCBI taxonomy): Bacteria > Bacillati > Bacillota > Tissierellia > Tissierellales > Peptoniphilaceae > Finegoldia > Finegoldia sp. BIOML-A1. The sequence goes on along the minus strand of NZ_WKZF01000007.1, from coordinate 13,609 downwards.
ACTATCAGTGCTATTCGCGATAATTTGCAGCGTGTTGCCAGCAGTTTACATCTCGGTTAAAGAACTACGAGAAACAGCAGCACAGCTCTTGCTTCCAAAACCACCGACAAAAGGCTCCAAGATTTTCATGGAAAGAATCACACCATTGTGGAGTAGAATGACATTCACGCAAAAAGTCACAGCCAGAAATATCTTCAGATACAAGCAAAGAATGTTCATGACGATATTTGGAGTTGCAGGATCTGTCGCACTATTATTTGCAGGACTAGGAATCTCATCATCAATTAAAGGCATCCAAACCAAACAATACGGACAAATCATACAATACGATGCAGTAGTTGCTAAGAAAGATTTTGTAACAGAAAAAGAACAAGCAAAGATTGATCAATTATTAAAATCAGATGATATTCAAGGCTACATTCCAATTCACTTTGAAAATATATCGAAAAATATCCTGGGAATTGAAGACGAACAAACAATAACCATGCTTGTCACACACGCCGACACATTTTCGCCATATATCAATTTGGAACACAAAAACTCCGAAGACGCACTCAAAATAACGAATGACGGAATAGTTATATCGCAGAAGCTGGCCGATTTGATGAAAGTAAATGCAGGCGACACCATAACGCTAAAAGTCGCAAACCAAGATAGAAAATTCAAAATCGCACAAATCACCAAAATGTACGCTGGACATTTTATCTTCATGAGTGATGATTATTTTGCAAAAATTACGAATGATAAACCGACAAACAACAGCTACTTCATTGCCCTCAAAGACAAATCAAAAACAAACGTCGAAAAAATCACAGCGAAATTCATGGCGTCAAACGGAATCAAAGCCGTATCACAAAACACCAACGTCATCATACAAGTTGAAACGATGACCAACTCGCTCACGAAAGTAATGACAGTGCTAACTATAATGTCGCTATTACTTGCAATAGTAATTCTGTATAACTTGACCAACATCAACGTAGCAGAAAGAATCAGAGAATTATCCACGATAAAAGTACTGGGATTTTTCAACAATGAAGTAACCATGTACATCTATCGTGAGACAATCTGCTTGTCAATTATTGGAATAATCGCTGGAATATTTGGCGGGAAAATACTCCACAAAGTAATACTCGAAAAAGTTGCACCAGCAGAAATATTCTTCAACCCAAACATCGAAGTGTGGGTATATATCCTACCAGTGATTTTAGTAATTGTTATACTCTACGCATTGGGAGTAATAGTCAACCACAAATTGAAAAAAGTAGATATGCTTGAAGCATTAAAATCAGTAGATTAGGGAATGTAAAGTAGAAAACCGTGCAAATATGGTTTTCTACTTTTTAATTTACTCTTTTGCTCAACGCTCACATCGTACAGGCACAGGAGAACAAGAAAAGTCGTAGCACATTCGTCTGGCTTACAAAAATTGGAAAATTCTAATCTCAAAATCCTAAAATTTGAAGCACGCTTCGCTTACGCGGTCAAATTTTAGACGGATTTTTTCGATTGAATTTTGCACAATTTTCTCCAGATGACTCATTTAGCTACGATCTTTTTTGTTTATTTCATTGCAATCTTTTTATGTAATCTACTTTTTTCAATTCTATAAAAAAGGGAGAGGGGGTTTCGCAGGACGTATACATCACACAGGGACAGGGAAACACAAAAACTCGTAAAACGCTCATCTGTCTACAAAAATTGATAAATTCATCGCTTATGAAACTAAAATTGTGAACTCGCCTTCGGTTCAGACATCACAATTTTTTTACGTTTCATTTCGATAGAATTTATTCCAATTTTTTCCGAATGATTCACTTATTTACGATGTTTTTAGTTTGTTTCAATGCTAAATTATTTAGCAAGCATTCTCCATCTACTTTTTTCAATTCTATAAAAAAGGGAGAGGGGGTTTCGCAGGACGTATACATCACACATGGACAGGGAAATATAAAAACTCGTAAAACGCTCATCTGTCTACAAAAATTGATAAATTCATCGCTTATGAAACTAAAATTGTGAACTCGCCTTCGGTTCAGACATCACAATTTTTTTACGTTTCATTTCGATAGAATTTATTCCAATTTTTTCCGAATGATTCACTTATTTACGATGTTTTTGGTTTGTTTACTAAAATCAGAGTCACAGGGCGTATACTTTTTTCAAACACTATCAAAACACTAACAACATTTCACCCCACACCCCAAAAGCCCCAATATTGTGGTAAAATAAACTAAAGAAATTATCGGGGGAGAAGGCTATGATTAAAAAAATCGTTAAGGTGGATTACAATGACAAATACGACGATGAGCTCGACAAGCTCAGAGTGTCTGTGTCGATGCTTTTACTTGAACGCGATAATTTGTTGTTTCATGAATGCAAGAATATTGAATCTGAATACGTTCTGAAATTCGGAAAGCTTGAATACAAGGTCTATGAAGCGGAGTGTGAGTATCGCAGGCTGAAAAGAAAGCTGGAATTAATTATAACTTCTCGCAATCACAACGAGCCTATCGATTTTGATACGATTGACGAACAACTTGAGAAAGAATTGGAGGAATTCTACAAGATACTTAACGCTAAGCTTGGAGAAATCGAAGATGCGAAAATTCGCCAAGGGTTACCGCGATTATCCGTTGAGGAAGATAAGGAACTAAAATCGCTTTACAGAAAACTAATTAAAAAACTACACCCAGACATGAATCCAAATGTCACAGAATACGAAAAGGAACTTTTCAATAAGGTTGTAGAATGCTACGAAAATGGAAACTTGCTTGAACTACAAATGATAGAAATATCATTGGAGGACAAATCAATCACAGTCGAAAATTCCCTTGAAGAAAAACAAAGGCTCACCAAATTAGTTGACAGACTCACCTCACAAATTCAAGAAATCAAATCGACTTATCCATATATATTAAAAGAAACATTGGTAAACAAAGAAAAAACCATCGAACGATACAAGGAACTTAACGAAATGTACGACAGGTATTCTTATGAAATACAAATATACACCGAAGAAATCGAAAACTTTCTAAAAGAGGAATAAAATGAGTGACATCATAAAAAAGAACAACGATTATTTGAGAATAAAATACACTGATGGACATGGCTTAGCTGGAATCAAACCGTTCCAACGTGATATTTTGCTGTTCGATACGCATATCGCAGGGACCACACACATCGAAGGAATGGACGAATTAGAAAAGCACATCCACATAGGAGATAGGCTGGAATTTTACAGACAACAGGACAACCCCTACGATGCTAACGCCATCGAAATCAGAAATGATATGAACGTAAAGATTGGATACGTACCAAAAGCTGACAACATTGTATTTTCACGATTAATGGACGCCGGTAAACTACTCTACGGCAAAGTAATATCCAAGGAAATATTGGATAATTGGGTCAAAATCCAAATCGAAATATATTTGCACGAAATATAGGAGAGCGAAATGAACGTGATACTTACAAGCGACATAATGTCTCCTGACAAAAGACAACTTAACAGCCAAAATGGTTTTGTCGACAAAATCCACGAATACGTAGAGGATATTTACTGTCTGTACATTCCATCAGATCCACACACACCACTTTTAACCAACACAATAAGCTCACACCACAAAAGAGCCTTCGAAAAAAGTGGATTCACTGTAAAAGACTGGGAAGTACTATCCATTTACAAAAAATCGATCATACAACAGCTAATATCAAAATCTAACCTCATAATACTGGCGGGAGGTCACGTTCCCACACAGAACAAATTCTTCCACCACATTCATCTTCAAAAATACATCAAAAACTACGACGGACTAGTGATAGGAATCAGCGCAGGAAGCATGAATTCAGCATCAGAAGTATACGCACAACCAGAAAATTTTGGCGAAGTCAAATCCACTTACTACCGTAGATTTCTCAAAGGACTAGGAATTGTGGATATATCTGTACTTCCACACTACAAAGAAATCAAACATCAACGAATAGACAACCAACGAATCATGGAAGATGTCACACTACCAGACAGCTACGGAAAAAAATTCTACGCCATAGAAGATGGAGCATACATCGTAGCCACAGAAAACATAATCTACGGAAATTGCTACGTCATAAAAGACGGCAAAATCAAAAAAGTATGTAACACTGGACAAACCGTAAATCTACGAGGAGTAAATTAATGACAGAATTTTTCAGGTACAACGAAGATGCCTACACCAATATCAACATAACATTACTAAGACTATCATTAGTCCTAGTAATTTTTTTGGCATATAAACTCAAACACAAAACCAAACTACTCAAACCAGCATTATTGTTAGGTTTATGTGGACAAATCATATTACTTGCATGGTACTCAGGAAACCACACACTTCTCATCAAAGAAGGCTTGCCACTATTTCACTGCAGAATATCAGCCATCATGATGGTGGTAGCATACCTCATACAAAACGACAAACTAATGCGCTATTTTGCGTGGATGGGACTAATCGGTAGCATAATCGCATTTACATTCCCAGATCCATCCAAATATCTGTGGCCGCACGTAACCAACCTCACATACATCGCCAACCATTTGCTGCTAGGATTTTGTGGTATGAGCATATTAGCCACACGAAAATCCACCCTCAAACTAAAACACGCACTCATTATAACAAGCATCATGAACATAGCAATCATGACAGTCAACCTAATATTGCACACAAATTACGGATACCTTGTACAATTTCCGCAAACAATACCAGTAAGATTCACACCACATGTCACATTCCTAATAATGACATTAATCATCACATTATTGATCACAATTGCAGAAATAACACACATCAAACTCGTACAAGACGCTCAAATAGAACCACAACTAACAACACAACAGTAATCACATACATTTAGGAGAAACCATGAACACAATCATCAAACCATTCGACAAACTCACAACCGAGGAACTCTTTCACATCTACAAACTAAGAGTCGACGTATTCGTAGTAGAACAACAATGTCCTTATCACGAAATAGATGACATCGATCTGATAAGTCACCACATCTATCTGCAAAACGACAACTCACTTATCTTGGCTTACTGTAGATTGTACAAACAAAATGATACCTTCCACATCGGAAGAGTAATTGCTCTGCAAAAACACCAAGGATACGGAACACAAATAATGAAAACAGCAATAAAATTTGCAACAGAAAAACTTCACACAGATTCCATACTCATAGAAGCACAAACCTACGCCCAAAAATTTTACGAAAAATTAGGATTCGTTCAAACCTCAGAACCATTCGAAGAAGATGGAATCCCACACATACGAATGAAATACATGATAAGTTAAATGGAACACGTCACAAAATAAATTTCTGGTGTTTTTTTGCAATTAAAATTTTCTAGAGGATTCTAATGTAAGTTAACAAAGTCTCATTATAATATTTTTAATCTTTTTATGTTAATAAATCCTCAATAGGATAAAAATTCATGTTGTTAAAAATAAACGCTATAATTTCATGAAAACATTGACACATTTTAACTAAATAAATCTATTTATTGAAGTAAATTGATTTTTTTAATTTGTTTTTTATTTTACAGCGGCGAATTTAGTTGAAAATCTTTATCAATTTGTTTTTGATTTACTAATTATTAATAAATCAAACAATTATTTAATATCCTTAATTAAATTTCTGGAGTTTTAAAATTTTTCCCTAGATATATGATTAATCTAGATTTTGATAATTATTGAATAGGAAAGCATAACAATACATAGTTTAGCATAATAAAAATAAAAGATTATATGTTATCATGATTACACTCCTTAGCAGAAATTGACGATAAAATAAGAAAAATTAATGAAACATTTACCTATTTCAATTCCTATAAATAATGTTGCAATTTTTGTTCATTGTGATAAAATATCCATACAAAGAATTAATTTTTTATTTAATGTTAGAAAACTTTTGGACAGATTAATCATTTTGTACATTAGTTTACAAGCCGATTTCCGGGCATTTCATTATTAAAAAAATAAAATTCTTAGTTCACAATTGTTGAGGTTTGATTTTTTGAAGTGAATTTAAAAGGGGGGATATTACAAAAAATGTAATAATTTATATTGGAAAATTTTAATTTTATTTCAAAACTAACCAACAACAGGGAAATTATAACAAGAAAGGAAAACGTAATGAATAACAAAAAGATTTTTGAAAAAATCATTACCGAAAAAAGAGCCAAAAGCTCTAATGAAAGACCGAAATACGGTCTTAGAAACCTAACAGTAGGTGTAGTTTCATGTCTTCTAGGTTACATGATGTTCTTCACACCTAACGTTGTTGCAGCTCAAAAAGTTGACCAACCACAAGCTGTAGAAGCTACAGTTGAATCGACTGAAGTTGCAAAAACTGAAAACGTTGAAGAAAAATCAGAAGAAGCTGTTAAATCAAAAGGAACTGAACAACCAGAAGAAGCTGCTGAATCAAAAGAAGCTAAACAACCAGTTTATCATGTACAAGCTTATTCTTCAAATGCAAAAGAAACAAATACACAAGACACAATAGTCAAAACAACTGCTAAAAAAACATCTGAAACAGCAACAGAAGAAAAAAATACTGAATTCAAATTAACAGAAGAACAAAAGAAACAACTTGTTGATGCTGGATTTGATGAAGAACAAATTCAAAAGATTGAACAAGACATTAAATTAGAATTAGAAAAAGATCCTAAGTATGATGTAGAAAAACACATCAAAGATGCTATAGAAAAATTAAATCAACCTGAATTAGCAAAAGCACCAGAAGAACCAAAAACTGGAGTTAGAGATGCTGCACCACCAGAAGATACATCTACAAGTGCAAATGCAAAAAATGCAGTACACGGCTTTGTAGGGGTCCTAGTTGGCGGCGACATAAACGCTGACTTAAAGGCAGAAACAGGTCAAAGATTTAAACCGATAGAAGGGGTAAAAGTTTACTTCCAATGGTATGAAAAAAAAGGAAACAGAACATCACCTACCTACTATGCAGTTTCAGGTGCTGATGGACAGTTCCATATAAATGTGAAACCCTACATCGGCCGAGATGGAAAATTAGTTAAATTCGATGCCGATACAACAGTATCAGCAGGAAATGAATCCTACAAAATGTGGGTAGATGCATCTACTATTCCAGATGGCTACCAACTTCAATACTCTACAGGAGAAGGGGTAGAATTTACAGACAGAGAAGTTGCCGGTGGTAAGTACAGTACTATTAGAAACCAACTTTATGACTACAGAGTCCTTCTAATGGAAAAACAAGATGAAAAAAAGATGCACAAGGAAGCAACTCCAACAACTCCACAAATTTCTAAAACTGGTCAAGGAGCTGTATGGGGAAAAGTTTCTTGGGACTATGAATCTGCAGGCGGTATTCAATGGGGGATAGTATCAACTCCTACATCTCCAGCTGATGGAGTAACAGTTACTGCATCCTACCTATCTGATTATGCATTGAAACAAATTTACAGTGCTGATACAGCTAAAATGCTAGGGCTTTCCAAACCAAGTGATATTCGTGGATCGGGTTGGACATTTAAACTTGAAACCCAACTACAAGAATGGATTGCAGAGCAAGTAGCTAAAGAGAAGGATAAATGGATCGCAGAAACAGTAAGTGCAGTTACAAACGCTGAAGGCGACTACAAGATCCAATTTAAGGGAACTTGGGGTCCTCATAGAAATACTTCTGCAGTAGCTGAATACGAAAGAGTAGCAGGTAAGTACTATGGAGGCGATGCCCATAAGTGGACAGAAGTAGAAGCAAATCGTCTTGGTACTGTTGCAGAAAATGCTAAAGATGGATCATTCTTAACAGGTGCACTTGACTGGAATGAAAAACACGTCAACTCTGACTGGTTATTTATTTCTACTAAGGATACAGATGATGTGGTAAAGAGAACTCCATGGAACTACAACTGGTACACAGGTTCTGACAATGGTTGGGGTATCCACGGTGGTTGGGCTCAATCAGCCTTTGGAGTATCAACAGTACAAGCTGCAAACTCTACAAGAGCTGACTTTAACTTCGCACCAGCAGAAATCAAGTTTAATATTACTAACTTTGATACTCAGAAAAATACTGCAACACCAGGAGATGTAGCGGTAACAAATACAGCAGGCCTTCCTTACAAGAATACAAATGATAGATTCAGAATTGTATGGTATGATCAAGATGGTAAAAAAGTAAAAGAAGAACCTGTACAAAATCCTACATCAACAGGTGCATTAGCAGAAGCAACTTATGATACAACAGGTGTTACTGAAACAAAAACATTTATAGCAAAACTACACTATGTTAAACCAGGTGGAGGTCTAGGACCAGTTTTAGCCCAAGATGCATTTACTGTTAAGGTAGGTAGGATTGTAGTGTCTGCCTATGATGATGTAAACATTGCAAACCCTGCAGCTAATGATGAGTCTATGAAGGGTGCAACTTACAAGGCAGAAGGTCTTCCAGAAGGACTTACAATAGATAAAAACACAGGTACAGTATCAGGAAAGGCAAAAGTCCCTGGAAAGTATAATGTAACTGTTACAACCTCTATTCTTGATGAAGATTCTGGAGAAATAATGGAAGGAACATCTAACTACACATCCCTTGTTACAGATTCACCACTAGAACATGGAGAAGTTGGTGTTGAATACAAGGGAACTGTAAAGCCTGCAGAAATTGAAGGTTATGTATTCAAAAATGTTTCAGCCAAATTTATAGAAGGTAAAGCTATTGATGGTTTAACTATAACAGACGATCAAATTACAGGTACACCTACAAAAGAAGTTGCTGCAACTGAAGACGCTCCAAATGTAGAAGTAACCTATGATATCTACAAATTAAACTCTAAGGGCGAACAAGTCCTTATAAAAAAAGGTCACAAGGATTTAGTACCTTTAGAAATTACCAAGGCAGAATCTCAAGCACCAAAATATGAACCAGCATATACTGATGCGGAAGGAACACCAGGAACTGAATTAACAACAGAAGCTCCTAAGTTCCTAGACCAAAAGAGCACAGAAGCAACAAAACCGGAAGCAAATCCACAACCAACAGGTGTGAAATATGATTTAGGCGATGGAGTTCCACAAGGTGCGACTATTGATGCAAAAACAGGTGCGGTAACTTACACACCAACTGCAAGAGATGCCAACACGACTGTAAATATTCCAGTTAAGGTAACATATTCTGACGGAACTATTGATGAAACTCTTGCTAAAATCAAGGTTGGATAAGCACAAGCTGATTCTTACCAACCAGAATATACTGAAGCTAATGGAACACCAGGAACAGAAGCAACAGTAAATGCTCCAAACTTCAAAGATGTAGGTGGCCAAGGAACAACAAAACCAGAAGGTGTTGAATTTACTCTAGGTAAAGATGCTCCAACAGGTGCAACAGTTGATAAAACAACTGGTGAAGTTAAATACAAACCATCAATAGATGATGCAGGTACTATAGTAAATATTCCTGTAGTTGCAACTTATAAGGACGGCTCAACAGACGAAGTGAAAGCCCCTATTAAGGTTGCAGAAGCAGACAACTTAAACTACGAACCGGACTATAAGTCAGTCGTGGCCCAAGTTAAATACCCTGCAACAGTGAAAGCTCCAAAATTCCTAGACAAGGAAAATAAGGAGGCTAACCCACAACCAACAGGCATGACCTTTGCCATAGAAAAAGGCTTTACAACCAAAGGCACTCTAACAATCGACGATAAAACAGGTGCAATCACCTATACAGCAGTAGATGCTGATAAGGATACTGTAATTGAAGTACCAGTAATAGTAACTTACGCAGATGGATCAAAAGAAAGTGTAAAGGCAATAATCGACGTTCCATCCGATGCAGACTTCTATGATCCGCAAGCTAAGCCATTAACAACCGAACAAGGAACAGTTCCAAAGGCTGAAGACGGAGTTGAGATTACTAATAATCCTCCAGAAGGAACAACCTATACTTGGGAAGCAGTACCAAAGGTAAATACACCTGGTGAGACAACTGGAACAGTTAAGGTAACTTATCCAGACGGAACTGAAGACTTTGTCGAAGTCCCTGTAACTGTAACAGCAAGTGCTTCTAAGAAAACAACTGTTGACGATACAAACAAAAAACCAGTAGACCCAACAGGTCAAAAACAAGGTACTGGAATTATTGTTACAAATCCTGACGAAAAAACAACAATTTCTGCCAAAGATGCAAATGGTAAAGATGTAACACCAGTAATTAATAAAGTAACCGGCGAAATCGAAGTTACTCCTGGAACAGACGCAACTGGTCCAATTACAGTAACTGTAACAGATAGTGATCTACCGGAAGGTAAGAAAGATATCAAAGTACCAGTAGCAGAAAAAAGTGCACAACCTGGAGTTACAGCACCTACAGCCGGAGACCAAACAATCTCAGGAACAGGCGTTCCTGGATCAAAGATTACCCTAGCTATTGAAGGCGGAGCAGATTCAGAAGATACACTGATTGCTAAAGATGTAGTAGTAGGACAAGACGAAAAATGGACAGCAGAAGTACCAGCTGGTGTAAACCTAAATGCATATGACATAATTCTTGCAACACAAACTGAACAAGGTAAATCTGTATCAGATCAAACACGTGTAATAGTAAAAAAGGCTATGACAGACGCTGAAAAGAACGATCCAGAAGCAGTTGCTAATCCAATAGAAACTGAAGTAGGAAAAGTTCCAGAAGCGAGAAACGGTATCGCAAATATTGGAGAACTAGATAATGTAGAAGAAGTTGTATGGCTAACTAATCCAGATGTAAGCAAGGTAGCTGACAATGTAAAAGGTACAGCTGTAGTAGTTTACAAAGATGGATCTACAGACAAAGTAGAAGTTCCAGTAACAGTAGTTGACAGCAGAAAAGACAACGAAAAGAATCCAGCAGTTGATCCAGCTAAAACAGAAGTTAAAGACAAAAAAGCTTTAACAGACGAAGAAAAAGCAAAAGTCGAAGAAGCAGTTAAGAAAGCAAACCCAGAAGCAAAAACAGTAACAGTAGGCGATGATGGTAAAGCAACATTAACTTACGAAGACGGTTCAACAAATGAAATTCCTGGAGAAAAAATAGTAACAGAAACACCAAAACAATGTCTAACACCAGAAGGACTAAAAGAAGAATTCAAACCAGTAATTGAAGAAATGTTTGATGGGGTTAAAGGTAAAGATGGTGTTTACGAAGGTAAGCTTGATTCTGAAAACGAAGAAGTTGTTGTAACAATTAAAGACCCAAGTAAAAAAGCTGTAGAGCTTAAAGGAACAGGACTAGCAACAGGGCTAGAAAAACTATTCAAAGAAAACAATCTAGTTAAGATTAAAGTTGGAAGTCAACTTGAAAGAGATCTAAAACAATTAGCAGCAGCTCAACCAAGTACTGGAATGACATTGCAACAATTATTTGCAACAATTTTTGGTACAGACGTATTAAACGAAGTACAAAAAACTGGGGATAAAACAGGAACACTTGCTGATTTCATAGGAAAAGAAGTAAAAATAGTATTATCAGTTCAACAAGAAGGATGTACAGAATTTACTAACGTTGTTTATACAATTAAGGGTATAGATGGAAGTATAACTCCAGCAGAAGAATACCAAGCAATCTTCAATGGTAATGGTGGAAATCCAACAACTCAAAAAGTAACTGTAAAAGACGGTGAAGTAGTAAGTGGAGTAACAGAGCCAACAAGAGAAGGATACAAATTTGTAAAATGGGTTAAGTTAGGAACAAATGAAGAAATTGACTTAAGTAAACCATTCAGCAAAGATATCTTAGGCGGAGAAAAGAGCGTAATCTTCACAGCTGTATGGGAAAAAGTTGAAGAAGAAACTCCAGCAGAAGAATACCAAGCAATCTTCAATGGTAATGGTGGAAATCCAACAACTCAAAAAGTAACTGTAAAAGACGGTGAAGTAGTAAGTGGAGTAACAGAACCAACAAGAGAAGGATACAAATTTGTAAAATGGGTTAAGTTAGGAACAAATGAAGAAATTGACTTAAGTAAACCATTCAGCAAAGATATCTTAGGCGGAGAAAAGAGCGTAATCTTCACAGCTGTATGGGAAAAAGTTGAAGAAGAAACTCCAGCAGAAGAATACCAAGCAATCTTCAATGGTAATGGTGGAAATCCAACAACTCAAAAAGTAACTGTAAAAGACGGTGAAGTAGTAAGTGGAGTAACAGAACCAACTAGAGAAGGATACAAATTTGTAAAATGGGTTAAGTTAGGAACAAATGAAGAAATTGACCTAAGCGAACCATTCAACAAAGATATCTTAGGCGAAGAAAAGAGTGTAATCTTCACAGCTGTATGGGAAAAAGTTGTTTCAGAAAATGGTGGCTCAGCGATATTCTATCCAAAAGAAACTCATCCAATATTTAAGGTGGTTGGAGATGAGTTAACTGAAGAAGAAATTCAAAATGCTATAGTTGTACTTGGACTTGATAAATCTAAATACACTGTTACAATTAATGAAGATCAAGTTGTACCAACAACTGATAAGCCTGGCGACTATATAATCGATGTAACAATCAATTTTGAAGATGGAACTACAGATAACGCACAAGTTATAGTTATCGTAACTGGAGAAGTTGACACAACAGCACCAAAAATTGATGCAGGAAACATTACAGCTGTAGAAGGTCAACCTATACCACCAGTAATGGTAGATGTTGACGATGTTAATGCTGAAGTTACTGTGGAAGGCTTACCAGAAGGATTGAAATACAACCCAGAAACTAAACAAATCGAAGGTACTGTACCAAAAGCAGAAGATTGGGGCGATAAAGAAGGAAAAACTATCACAGCAACAATCAAAGCAGTTGATGAAGCTGGAAATGAATCTACAAAAGAAATCACAGTTAAAATCTTAAGAGATACTGACGGAGACGGAACTCCAGATGTTACTGACACTGATGATGATAATGATGGTGTAGATGACAAGACTGAAGAAGAAAAAGGTACAGATCCTAAAGATAAGGATTCAAAACCAAGTACAACAGCTGAAAGCACAGATCCAACTATTCCTGAAAAAACAGGCGTAAAAGATCCAGAAAAATTAACTGACAGAGAAAAAGAAGAAGTTAAGAATAAGATCGAAGAAGCTAATAAGGATAAGTTCCCAGAAGGAACAATAGTTGACGTTGATGATAAGGGTAATGCAACAATCACATACCCAGATGGATCAAAGGATACTATCCCAGCAGAAGACCTTGTATTCGAATATAAACATGGAGATCCAGAAATTGATGATAAACCAGAACTTCCAATCTCTGATATAATCGAACCAACAGTTCCAGGAAAGACTGATGTAGGCGACAAAGATAATCTAACTAATGAAGAAAAAGAAGAAATCAAGGATAAGATCGAAGAAGCCAACAAAGACAACTTCCCAGATGGAACAATAGTTGACGTTGATGATAAGGGTAATGTAACAATCACATATCCAGATGAATCAACAGACATTATCCCAGCTGATAAAGTCGTAGAACAAAAAGAAGAAGTAGACAAAGCAGAACTTCAAAAAGAAGTAGACAAAGCAGATACAACAAAAGAATCTGACAAGTACAAGAATGCAGACCA
>NZ_WKZF01000006.1:0-89034 GCF_009678325.1 Finegoldia sp. BIOML-A1 | reverse complement strand
GGGTATGTGAAAAGTTTTGTGTATCAGCTCCTCCTGATAGGTTGTGAGCTGATATTTTTTTAAAATATACTTTTATTACTAAAATCTGAAAGTTCAGATATTTGTAACCTAATTTTGGCACAATTAAACTAAAAGGTCAAGATTTTTCTAAAAATCTCCCTTTTTGCCTAATTATATTTCTTAAAAATTTGAAGATTTCTGTCAAGAGCTGGTCGTCAGACCAGGGCTATGCCTTTACTCTTGATTGAATGATTCAAATTTTTTATTATTTTGATGGCAAAATTTAGATTCTGCCTTCAAAAAATATTGATAGTTGTGACAGTATTTGATCCCATCCTCTTATTCTACTCGTCCATTTACTTGAAGCATCTACCATCGCTAGATACAAGCTTTTTTGTAGTGCGTAGTCGCTTGGAAATATTGTTTTGTTTTTTGTTACTTTTCTAAGTTGTCTATTAAAATTTTCTATGCTATTTGTTGTATATATTAGTTTTCTTATTCCTTCTGGATATTTGAAATATGTTGCTAATTCAGCCCAGTTATTTCTCCATGAATTCACACACATTGGGTATTTTTTGCCCCATTTTTCTTCAAATATATCTAGATTACTTAGTGCTAGTTCTTCTGTTGATGCTTTGTATACTGTTTTTAAGTCTTTCATTAGCTCTTTTATATCTCTATATGATACGAATTTTGTTGAATTTCTTATTTGATGAATTACGCATTTTTGGATTTCTGTTTTTGGATATACACTTTCTATTGCTTGGCTAAATCCCGATAAATTATCTGTTGAAACTATTAATATATCTTCTAATCCTCGTTCTTTTAATTGATTTAATACCAATAGCCAGTATTTACTTGATTCATTTTCTCCAACCCGCATTCCAAGGATTTCTTTGTATCCTTCGGTATTATATCCTAGTGCTATATATACTGCTTTTTTTACTACTATGTTATTTTCTCTTACATGATAGTGTATTGCATCTAAAAATACAAATGGATATACCTTTTCTAATGGTCTATTTTGCCATTCTTCAATAGTTGGTAATATTTTATTTGTTATTTTGCTTACCATGGATTCTGATATTCCAAATCCATAGATTTCTTTTATGTGTGTTGATATATCTCTTGTTGTCATTCCTTTTGCATACATAGATATTATTTGGTTTTCTATGTTTGATATGTCTTTTTGATATTTTTTCAATGCTTGTGGCTCAAAGGATCCTTCTCTGTCTCGTGGAATGTTTAGGTCTATGTTTCCGTATGATGATTTAACTGTTTTTTTACTTGATCCATTTCTTGTGTTTAATGACAGTGGTTTTTCACCATATTCATAATCTAGATGTTCATCTAACTCTGCTTTTAACATTTGTTCCATTGTGTCGCCTAGAAGATCTTTTAAAGCTTCTTGTAAATCTTGTACTGTTTCTGGTTGATACTCTTCGATTAACATTTTGGATATTTTGTTGAGTCTTGTTTCTGGTCTTTTTCTTGGCATTTTAAAATCCTCCTGATTACTATTATATCAGGAGGCTTCTATACACAAACTATTTCACAGTCTCTTTATTACAAAAGATACAAGGGAAAACTTCCAAGTGAAGTTCGTAATTTAGCTTGCAAACATCTCAATTTAAAATGCGATTATTGTGATTAAAATTATTTTTATATTTATACACCTTTATCTTATATGAGTTTATAGATATTTGTATAGGTATATATAAATTTGATAAAAAATCGAGTAGGGCTAAATAAATAGCCCTCTCACACCACCGTACATGCCGCTCGGCATACAATTTACACATGACCTGCTTATATAGTAATCGTATGGATCGAATAATCCTGTTTTGTTTAGTCTTTCCTTTGTAATTGCTCTTACTAAGCAGGTTTTTGTTGCTACAAAATAGTACCTATTTCCACAATAAGATGTTAGTCTTGCTAATTCTTCTCCTCATACTAGTTGCAAAACAACTCTTACATCCATGTAATTTTTTTGAGTCTTTTTTACATATCCTTCTTCATCTTTTTCAAAGACAAAATGCTCATAAAACTGCTTAAAATGAAGGATTTCTAAATTTACATCTTTTATATTAACGCTATAGCTTCAGCAGTCGATTTCTGCCAATCAAAACTTCCTATTCGGTCGCTTCTCTTGGGAAATCTTTGCATGAGACCTGCCTCTACTTTTCAGTGTAGCTTCGCTTCTTGACAAGTAGGGCTAGGCTTCAACGTGCGTTGTCTTTTGCTTGGGAACATAATTTTTTATCTTCGTCATTCTTGTAGGAGTACAATTTATCAATGTCATTGTCTTTGGCATTTTTTCTTTTATCTTTGAATTTATTAGAATCTTGACTATCTTTAATTCCTGTTTTGAAGTAGAATGTTAAGTCATATGGATGGACTGTTCCGTCTTTGTCGATTCTGCCCACCACAACTTTATCAACTATGCTTTCAATTACTGTTCTGTTAAATTCCTCTATAATTTCTTTATTTTCTAAGATCTTTTTAAATTGCTTTAGTCTTTCTTTAATAAAACTTTCATCTTTTATTGTTAGTTCCAGTGTTTTCTTTTCATCAAGTAATTCTTCTTTTTGTTTTGTAAGTTTTTTATACTTTTTAGTATAAACTTCCTCGTCTATACTATCTTCTAAATGAAGATCAACTAACTTTCTTTTTTGACTAATGATTCTATTTAATTAGTCTTCTAACTTTTTCAAATCTTTGACTAAAGTATTATCATTTATTTCTTCTTTAATAGAGATACTTTTTTGTAGGGTCATAATCATAGCCAAGACAACCTTGAAAACCAATAAGCTCCCTTTTTTCCATTTTCATTTTTAATCCTTTTTTTACATGGGCTGAGGTATTTTCTACTTCTTGTTGAGCTACTGAACTTAATATTGTTAATAGTAACTCTCCATTCATTGTCAAAGTATCTATATTTTGTTCTTCAAAGACTTTAAATATTTCTTCCATCAATTATTTAATTTCCATGATTCTGCCTTAGCTTTTGCATTGATAAGATCAGAATAAAGTCCATTATTTTTAATCAGTTCTTCATGATTTCCACATTCTACTATTTCTCCATCTTTTAAGACTAAAATCTGGTCAGCATTTCTTATTGTCTTTAGTCTGTGGGCAATCATAATTACTGTTTTATTTTTTGTTAATGATTCTATTGCTTCTTTTAATTTATCTTCATTTTCTGGATCTATACTTGCTGTGGCTTCATCAAAGATTATGATGTCCGCATCTTTTAGCATGGCTCTGGCTATGGAGATTCTTTGTTTTTCTCCACCAGATAGGCTTGCTCCACCTTCCCCAATAATAGTATCATATCCTTCTGGTAAAGCTTCTATAAATTCATGACATCTTGCTTTTTTTGCAGCTTGAACTACTTCTTCATGGCTTGCGTTTTGTTTTCCAAATTTTATATTGTTTTCAATTGTATCTTCAAATAGATATACATCTTGAAATACCATGGAAATTGAATTCATAAGATTTTCTATCTTATAATCCTTAATATTCTTTCCACCAATTAAAATCTCGCCAGAATTTACATCCCAAAATCTCGCTATGAGATTACAAAATGTTGTTTTACCAGATCCAGATGGTCCAACAATAGCAGTCATAGTATTTTCTTTTATCTCTGCTGATACATTTTTTAAAATTGGTCTGTCATCATAAGAAAAGCTGACATTTTTAAAGACTATATCATGATTTTTTATAGGCTCTGTAATACTTCCTTCTCTCATATCAGGCATAGAGTCGATAAAACCTACAGAATCTATGGCATTTTCGCAAGCTCTTAGGATTGCCATGTTTGATCCTGCCCCGATTAAGCCTTCAAAGATAATAAATGATGCCATAATCATAAGAATTGTTTCAGCAAGCGGAAGTTCACCAGATAAATTTAATTTTAATGATACATAGACCATAAATACTGTTGTTATTCCCATTACAATTCTTTGGATAACTGTGTATGGTGCTACAGATATTTCTAAATCTAAAAGTATATTTGATGTATCTTTTATAGACTTCCTCAAAGCTCTGTTATTTTCTCCACCAAGATTATAGGATTTTATAACCTGCATTCCTTGTAAAGTTGCTAATACTTCTTTTGTAAGTCTTGTTTGTGTTTCTGTCATTTTATCTGCATTAGCTGATGATTTTTTCTCCATCATTGATGTAACTATAAAGAATATTATTACACCTGCTACTGCAACAAGCCCTACCTTTACATTAAATATTAAAGTTCCAAGGACAAAGACTAAAGTATTTAAAACTCCACCAAGTACAAGAACCAAAAGCATAGGCACCCACATTTCTGCTTGGGAAAGTGATGATGTGGCAATTGTAGTTAATCTTCCTAGTGAAAAGCTTGAAAAGAAACCCATAGGAACTCTTTTTATTTTTTCTCCTATTTCTATCCTCTTATGAGCTGACATAAAATATCCAGCGTGTGTTTGTGCCATTTGTGATGATTTTTGTGTCATTATCTTTCCAACAAGGGATATAACTAATATTCCAAGACAAACAAAGATGGCCTTATAGTCTAAAGTTTTAGAAAATATATTTACTAGCATATAGTAAATTGCACCAAACTCAAGGGCATTAAATACTGCATGCAAAAATCCAGCGAGAATAGATTTCTTAATATATACCTGTTCTTCTTTTGAAAAATTCCATATCTTTTTAAACACATTAAGCATTTTCATCACCCCTTAAATTTGCAGCATACATTTCCTTATAAAGTTCTGATGACTTTAATAGTTCTTCATGAGTACCATAAGAATTTAGTTTACCATCTTTAATAACAAATATCCTATCTGCATCAACAATTGTCTTTAGCCTATGAGCGATTATGATTAAAGTTTTACCCTTAACTAGATTTGCCAAGGCGTTTTGTATTAGAGCTTCATTTTCAGGATCGATATAAGAAGTTGCTTCATCTAAAATTACGATTGGTGCATTCTTTAGCATGGCACGAGCAATAGATATTCTTTGTCTTTCTCCTCCAGATAGATGACCTCCACCTTCGCCAACTCTTGTCTCGTAACCATTAGATAGGTTCATAATAAAATCATGGCAGGCAGATTTTTTACATACATCTATAATTTCTTCGTCAGAGGCATTCTTATTTCCAAGCCTAATATTTTCCTTTATAGTCATATCAAAAAGAAAATTATCTTGAGATACGAAAGAAATAAGTGAAGACAAGTTTTCGAGCGACACATCTTTTGTTTCTACTCCGCCAATTTTAATAGATCCCTTATCTACATTCCAAAATCCAGCAATAAGTTTTGCTATTGTGGACTTACCTGACCCAGAAGGACCAACGAGTGCTGAAACATTAGATTCTTTTATTTCCATAGAAAGATTATCTATAACCTTATTTTTTCCATCGTAAGAAAAGTCTACGTCTTCAAGTTCTATATTATAGGATTCTATTTTTTCTCCCTTGTCAATATTTTCTAACTCTTTTGAATCTAAAATCTTTCCTATTTCAGAAGTTATAGTTGATATTCTTGACATATCATCCATATAGTTCATGATTTTTAAAATGCTAGAAACTGTAGCAAATGATAATACTATTAAGGTAATTAAATTTCCTAAATCAATACTTCCATTTATATAAAATAAAATCCCAAAAGGTATGATTGTAATAATTCCCATAGGAGAAAGTAATCTACCTATGGCAACCCTATTCATAGATTCACCCATCCAGTTATAATAAAAGCTTGCATTATCATAAACTGCATCAGCATATTTTTTATAAGATGATTCGCTTTGATTAAAGGTCTTTATTACTTCTATCCCATTTATATACTCAACAATGGAATTATTCATATGTTGACCAATGGCAACTGACTTTCCAAACATTTCCTTATAATGAGCATTCATAACAGACATCATAATAGACATTCCTACCACAAATGGAATTAGTGATAATAAAGTTAAACGCCAATCTAATGTAAACATGTAAATAAACAATAGAATAGGTCCTACTAAGTTTGCCGTAAATTCTGGCACTAGGTGGGCAAGAGAAGTTTCCATAGAATCAACTTGCTCAACTATAATATTTTTTAATTCTCCAGATGATCTTGATAATACATCTCCCAATGGCATCTTAAAAAGTTTTTTAGAAATATCATTTCTTATTTCTCCTAATGAATTAAAGGTTGCGGTATGGGAAATACTTGTTGATATTCCTGCTGCCACTTCTTTAATAACAAATGTTATTAAAATATTTATGCATAGTGGAGTATATAAACTCATATCATTTGCACCATTAATCAAATTTACAATAATTTTTGCCATGTATATATAAGAAAAAAGCCCAGCAACTACTCCCACTATGGCAAGTAGGACGGATGCAAAATATGCTCCTTTTCTTTTATTTATATATTGTTTTATTAAATTCATCAAATCCCCTCCTTAATAAAACTTCTTAATAATAAGATAGGTCTATCCATTCACTACTTTGTAGATAGACCTGCCTTAAATTCAATTTATTAACCTATTCTCATTTAGCTTTTACACTGTAAATATTGAAAAATTGAGGTGTACTTGTAAAGTCATATCCACCAATTTTGTCATTTCTATACAAAATCATTTCTTTTGAATAAGAAAGAGGCAAATCCATAGCGTTTTCGTTTGAATATACTATAGCTTTTTGTATATTATCTTTAATCTCCCCTTCGTTTGTAGAAGTGGAAGCTTTCTTTATTGCATCAATATATATGTTTGAATCAGAAAGTGCTTTTAACGGCATCAAATGTGGATCCATTTCAGTGATTGATTCTTGTAAGAACTTATGAGGTTCAGTATAAGAACCCTCTGTATTCCAGGTTGTCAAATGAAATTCTCCCTTTATACCATCTGTCCACCATGACATTTGATCTTTTTCAACTAGGTCAACATCTATACCTACTTCTTTTAATTGTGTCTTTATTGCAAGTGCAGTTTCCTTAGCAAGTACTAAATCTGACCAGTAAACATATTGAAGCTTTAATGGACTTCCGTCCTTTTCTCTAATTCCTGTATCTTTATTGAGTTTCCAACCCGCTTCATCTAGCAAGCTATTTGCCTTTTCAGGAGCATAACTATAATTAGTTGGATAATTTGCATCACAATAAGCTACATTTTTAGGGAATAAAGTTTCAGCTACATCTTCATATGAGTATGTTAAACTATCGACAATGTCTTTTTTGTTAATTGCATAATTAATTGCTTGGCGAACTTTTAAATCTTCTAATTCTTTTTTACTTGGATTTAAAATTAGATTCTTAGTCAAAGTCCTATTTTTATTGACTTCTCCAGTAACATCCTTAATTTCAGAACCTTTTTTGAAGTCATCATAATTTATTAAATCTGCTCCATAAATTAAATCTATTTCTCCCTTATTTAAGGCTTGAAGTCTTGAGGAAGCATCGGGAATATATTTGACAATAACTTCATCATAATAAGGTTTTTCCCCATGATAATTTTCATTTCTAACAAATTTTGTATATTCTCCTGATTTAAATTCTTCATATACATAAGGACCTGTTCCTATATTTTTGTTAAATTTCTCAAAGTTTCCCTCAGTAAATGACTTTGGAGATGGCATCCCCAATACATTTTGGAAACAAAAGCCATTTATATAAAATTTAGACGGATTTTCATAGTGAACAGCAATCGTATTATCATCAATAACTTCTGTTGATTTTATCTCTGCAACAGCCCTTATGCCTGCAAAATTAGGGTTAGACTTATCAAAATCTAATATCTTTTTTACTGCATCAGCATTAAAATCTTCACCATCTGAAAACTTTACCCCGTCCTTTAATTTAAAGACTAAAGTTTTGCCATCATCTTTATATTCAAAGCTTTTAGCAAGTTTTGGTACAATTTCACCGTTTTCATAAGCTACAAGGGTTTCATAAATTAAACCACAAGCCATATTATTTTCCTTATTCATTGTTAAAGTCGTAAGGTTTGTCAGTTCTTTAGCAGTACATAAGGTTAAAACCTTCTTGCTTTCATCTTTTGTGTTTTCACTTGCTACATTTGAATTTTCTTGTGCTTTTTCTTGATTCTTTTGGCAACCTCCTAGTAAAATTGAAAAACTAAATACAAGTGTCAATAAAACCATCATATTTTTTCTAAGTTTGATCATTTCTATCTCCTTTGCAATTTTCCTTCTCTCAATATTTTTCCTTTCTTTATCTCTATGATATAATCTGAAATCTGTTTTGCTTGATTTATATCATGAGTGATAAAAATATAAGAAATACTATGTTTAGATTGATAATAAAAAAGTAAGTATAATACTTTTTCAATCGTCAGTAAGTCAAGCCCAGCTGTAACCTCATCTAGTATTAAAAAATCAGGATTAACCATAAGGGCTCTTATGAGCGACAATCTTCTTTGCTCGCCTCCAGATAGTTGGTGAACGGGCACATCTAATATTTCCTTTTTTAAATGTAAATCCTCGCAAAATAATAACACCTTTTCCTTTCTTTCCTTTTTCGACAAGTTTGTTAAATTAATAAGCCCTTCTTCCAAATTTTTAAAAGTGCTTATACCAGGATTTAAAGTACCAGATGTATCCTGGAAAACAGACTGGATATTTTTTCTATATTTCCTTATTTTTTTTAATTTTAATTTTGAGATATCTACAGAATCATAGAGTATAGATCCTTCATCTATTCTTTCTAATCCTATTAATGCTTTTGCAATGGTGCTTTTACCAGATCCACTTTCACCAATTAAACTTAAGTTATCTCCCCTTTTTAGTGAAAAGGAAATTTGATCTAAAGCTTTAAATGTTCCTTTTACTGTTTCAAAAGAAAGGCTAACATTACTCATAGCTATTTCGTCCATTTCCATTCACCTCCAGAATCTAATATTTTCTGACTACAGATAACAAATTTTCTTGTCCATTCTTCTTTAGGGCTTTCAAATATATCTTCACTACTCCCCTTTTCTATAAGGCATCCATTTTCTATCACATAGATGCAATCGCTATATTTTTTAAGAATATCAGCATCGTGTGTTATTAACAAAATTCCTTTGCCTTTGAAATTTGCTTTAATCAATTCAAAAAATAATGATGAGTTATAATTGTCTAAGGCTGATGTTGGTTCATCAGCAATTATATAATCAGTATTTAGTCCCATAGATATCGCTAAAATCACACGCTGAATCATACCTCCAGAGAGTTCAGTTGGATATGAATCTAAAACTCTTTCATGTTCAAGATTGACGCTTTTGAGCTTATCTTTTGCTATACTTAATGCTTCTGATTTATTTATATTAAGATTAGCAATATATATTTCAACCATTTGACTTTTTATCTTTTTTCTTTTGTCAAAAGAAATCATGGGAAGTTGAGGAATAAAAGCGATGTTTCTATTGTTGCTATAGATATTATCTTTTGCCAATATATCAAAATCATCTATAGTAATAGTTCCAGAACTTACTTTTAAATCCTCTGATAAAATACCAAGTATTGTGTTTACTAATGTAGTCTTCCCAGCACCACTGGGTCCAGTGAGACCAATAATTTTTCCCATAGGGATTCTAAGAGAAATATTATTTAAAAGATTGTTTCCTTTTTTATCTGTAACTTGTAATTGATTAACCAAAATCATATCTTCACCTTCTATTCGCTTCTTTTGCAATAATATTAAAAGACATTGTAGTAATAAAAACTGCAAAAATTGGGTAAATTATGAGTTCTGGCTTAATAAATATTGAATCTCTTGCTTCTAAAATCATAGAACCCCACTCCACAACATTTTCTCCAAGTCCAATTCCTATAAATGAAAAACCAGTAATTGCTAAAATCATATCCGCACAGGACAAACAAATATAATGAACTAAATCTAATAATATATTTGGTAGTATATGAACTAGAACCAACCTAGTCTTTGATGCACCTAGTGAAATCATACAAGTGCAATAAGCTTTATCATATTCAATATTTATTTGAGTTCTAACAAGTCTTAAAAATCTCAATATATATGAAACAACCAAAGCGATTAATGTAGTTTTTATTCCATTTCCCCAAGATGCTATAAATATGATTAAATAAGCAATTGGTGGTATAGCCGTTACAGCATTAATAATCGAATCTACTATTACATTCTTTTTCATGGTAACATTTGACGTTAGTGTTCCTAAAAGTAAACCTAAAGTAAAAATAATAATTGATGCCGTCATAACCATAAATAATGTAGTTTTCCCCCCGTACAGTATTCTCGATAAAACGCACCTGCCCATGCTATCATTTCCCAAAGGATACTTAGAACTTGGATTTGCAAATCTAAGGGGAAGATTAACTTCTAATGGATCATTAGGGGCAAGAAAACTTCCAAAAAATATAAATAAAATCACTAGGAAAGTAAATACTGTCCTTTTGTTTATTTTCATTAGTCTCCCCTTTCCTTTATCAAAAGATCGTTTATCAAATCTGATATTATATTAGCAAGTGCAATAAATAATGCTAAAAAGAAAACCAACCCATGAATCATCGTTGCATCACGATTTATTACAGAATTTACAATCAAATATCCAAATCCTGGAATAGAAAAAATTCCCTCAACTATTGCCACATTTGCAATCATAAGTCCAATACTCTGAAAGAAATTTGGAATTAACTTTACTATCGAGTTTGGTAATATATGTTTCACGAACAAAGTAAATTCCTTTAGACCATTTGCTCTAAAAAACATAATATAATATTCATCATTCTCTTTGTCTAAAGCATCTTTAAATAGTGGATAATAAAAAGAAGCCCCAAATATCCCTAAAGTTATTGCAGGAAGTATATAGTTTGTAATGCCAATATTACCTGCTACTGATAGCAAATCCCACTTTACTGCAAATATATCAAGTAAGATAATAGCAATATAAAAGCTAGGAATTGAAACACCAATAAGGCATAAAAGATTTGTAAGCTTATTGATTATCTTGCTCTTCCATAAGAAAGTAATACATCCCAAAGATAATACTAAAATTACCTGCAATATTGCGGAAAAGAAAACAACAGATAAAGTTTTTGGCAAAGCCAACATTATATTATCCCAGACAGGTTTGCCATTGCTTAAAGACTGTCCTAAGTCTAGAGAAAAAAGATTTTTAATCCAGTTAAAATATTGCTTATATACAGGTTTGTCAAAACCAAATCTTATTCTTACTTCTTCAATTTGCTCAGGTGATGGACTTCCGATATGTCTTTTAGCATATGCAGTGGCTGGATCGACGGGAGATAATTTCATTAAAACAAATGATAAAACACTAACAATTAATAATGTCACTATTAGCTCATAAAATTTTTTTAAAAATATCTTTTTTGTATTCATTTTTATACCATAATTTAAGCTCAGCCTAATAATTCAGGAAATTTATTTTTCAAATATTCTTCTAACATCTTTTTGATTGTTTCTCTATTTTCAATAAAAATTTCTTTTTGATTTAAACTTTCATATCCTAAAATCAAAGTATTTACAAAGGTCACTAAAAACTCATCTTTAAAAATAGATGAGAGCTTATCGTTTGGATCAAATGCAGACGATAAAATTTCTGTGTTTGTTTCTTTTAAATTTTCAAACATTTCACACAATCTTTTATCTTCATTTTGTAGTTTCAAAAAAATTGCATAGATGCTTTTAAATTCATTTTCATCATAAATTCTTTCCATCATCATCTCAGTAATTGCGTCTAAAGTCGTTAACTTAGATGTGTCGATAGTTTTGCTTTTTTCTCCTCTATAATTGATACCTAATTTCATAAAATCATAAATCATTTCATAGGTTGAGCCATAATGATAGTAAACACCACCTTTACTTAAACTGACTTTTTCTATAACATCTTCCATAGTTGTATTTTGGAAACCCTTTTCTAAAAAACATGTCTTTGCCGCTTCCAGAATTTCTAACTTCCTTTTTTCTCCAACTTTCAATTTTTTATCATTCAAAACTTTATCTCCTGTCAATAAATAATTCCGACGCTATCGTCAGTTTTATTATAACTCATTTGATAATTAATTTCAATACATGAATTATTTTAAATTTCAGTAATCTTATTTAAGATATTTGCTTGAACGCCCTTTATACTTCTTAATTAATTTCTTTAAATGCGGTATAATTAATAAAACCTAATAAACGCTTTCTTTTTCTCAATCTTAATATCCATTTGATTTCCTCCTTGAACTGAAATTGAAAAGTAGATTCTTGGGAAATATTGATACTTTTCTCCTTTTTTTACTTGACCTGGAGTTAGCTTATGAAAACTTTTAAAAGCTAAGGCAAAAGAATCCTGAGAATTATAACCATATTTTATTGCGATGTCTATAATTCTTTTATCTGAATTTTTTAAATCAATTGCAGCATTTGTCATCTTTCTTGACCTTATATATTCATATAATGAATATCCTGATACGATTGAAAATATTCTTGAAAACATTGGAAATGAATATCCTGTTATCCGTGTTATTTCTTTTTCATTAAGTTATCTTCAATATAGTCTATTGCTAAGTTAAAAGATTTCATTATATCCATATTTCCACCACCTTTAATTTAAATTGTACAAGGATTTATTAAATTATACCCGATAATGCTAATACAAATATTATAGCACCACATGTTTATACTATTTTTCTTCTCTGCCAGACTTCTTATCTTGCTCTTTATGGCCTCGATATCAATCACGATAATACCTCCATATATTTTCTAATTTCATCTTCTATTTTAAATAGTCTGCTGTATTTTATGAGTCGTCTTAGATTTTTCTTTTTAGGATGTAACGAAACCTTACACCCTTTAATAAAAAAAGAGCAGCTTTTTAAGCTACTCTTTTAGAAAGTACAAAATGAGTTAATTATATTTTTTGTGTTTCCTCATACCAGTCTCAAAACAACTCTTACGTCCATGTAGTTTTTTTGAGTCTTTTTGACATATCCTTCTTCATCTTTTTCAAATACAAAATACTTATAAAACTGCTTAAAATGCAGGATTTCTAAATTTACATCTTTTGTATCAACGCTATAGCTTCAGCAGTCGATTTCTGCCAATCAAAGCTTCCTATTCAATCGCTTCTCTTGGGAAATCTTTGCATGAGACCTGCCTCTACTTTTCAGTGTAGCTTCGCTTCTTGACAAGTAGGGCTAGGCTTCAACACGGCTTGAGTGGTCAGTATGAATAAATTTCATATTTTTCAAAAACCTCATATTTTGGAATAATTCAATTATTTTTATTCTCTTTTATACTAGCTACTTTACAAAAAATTAACCTTTTTTATATAAAAATGATGAATTCTTTCTAGGGTTTCAGTAAGAAATCACACACATTAATAAACTTCTGTCATCTGCATAGCAGTAAATTCGTTGACATTCCTTCTCGCTGGTGTTATCCCAAATAAAAAAGAGGATGAAGATATTCTCTCCCCGTCTTTTGGTTTGTCTCTCGACTCACCTGTGCTCTTATGGGGAAACATTCTATTCAAAATGTTTATATTACCACCTTCTAAATTTAAGTATAAGAAAAGCACCTACTTTTGTAGATGCTCTAATCTCACTATCATTGATTTCGCCATAATTCTTTAATTGGTAAGGCTACCTTTTCAAAAAAATCTGTTTTGCTTTTTCTGCTACCTGGATGGTATGTTCTAACTATAATCTTATTTTTATAAATTAAATAGCTAAAATAATCAGAAACATAAGTCCAATCACTAGTATTTAAATCTAGAATATCTTGAATAAATATATCTCCTGTTCCTCCACAAATGATAATATCTGGGTGATATATTTCAAGTTGTTTTTTTATGAACTCCTTATCAGTTTTTGCAAATTTATCTATCTCAGAATTATGAGCTGTTCCACCTCCAGGTGTTTTCTTTAAATTAATTACAGAAATAGGAGCAAGATATTTTTTTCTTTCTTTTTCTCCTATATAGTCAATTTTATCATAATCTTTGCCATATAATATATTAGCAACCCATCTTGAAGTATTATTCCATGTTTTACCGCCTTCTGCACCTTTTCTTAGAAAATTCATTAAATCAAAGCTATTTTTAGTATTTACTTCTTTTAAGATAACTGTAATTTTTGGTCTTGCAAAAACATATGAATTAACATTTACTAATCCATCTGGAACAAATTCTTTATGCTTTGTTTTCCACTCATCGAAGAGCTTAGTCTCTTCTTTTTTTTAATTTAATGCAATAAAATAATCTCTAAGATATAAGTGCAAAACAAATGCCTTAGGTGTAATATAGCTAAAGGATTGTAAATACTTTTTAATCATATTATCTTTTATGTTTAAATCAGTATTCTTGCCAAAAGATATGTCGTTGGCTAATTTAGCAGATTCTTCAGATGAGTATCCATTGTTTTTTAAATAAAGAAAAATATCTTCCCTAGTTCTTGGAAATTTGGGATTTAAAGTCTTCTTAACCTCTACATATGCTTTTCTAGTTAATCTTAATATAGCCGAAAGTTCTACCATTTCCCCAAAACTTTTTATCTCATCCAGTACTTCTATATTA
The DNA here is from genome assembly GCF_009678325.1 of Finegoldia sp. BIOML-A1. Lineage (NCBI taxonomy): Bacteria > Bacillati > Bacillota > Tissierellia > Tissierellales > Peptoniphilaceae > Finegoldia > Finegoldia sp. BIOML-A1. The sequence goes on along the minus strand of NZ_WKZF01000006.1, from coordinate 74,505 downwards.
TCATCAAGAAAAAATCTCATTATATCTTTTAAATCCTGTTTTTTAGGATTTAAACTTAATAAAAAATCATCTACGTCTATTTGTTTTATCAAATCCCTACCAAGAAAATTATCAGCAAAACTATCTTTGAATGTAATGATTGTTGATCCATAAGAAATTTCCTCGGCATTCCAAGAAATTATTCTAGATTTAAATGGATAAATATTTCCTATTAAATCTTTAACTACGTCGCTGTGTTTCTCATAGAGATACAATCTAAAGGCATTATTACTTTTTAAATTTAAAATATATTCTCCTGTAATATCAAATCCATCTCTATGAAACCCATCTTTCTTAGGCAGATCTACGCCATAAGATGCAGAATTATCAAATATAATAGTTTTTTTATTCGGTTCATAATAATGGGCAGGCATGGGATTTATATACTCTAACTCTAAAAGATAAAGTGAGAGCAGTCCTATTGGGAAAATATAAACATTTTGACCTTTATAAATTTCTTTAATTTTTAAAAGAATTTCAATCTGCTTAAACCAATCATTCTTGTCAAAATATCCTAGTTCGCTTTCTACCCTATCTTTTACATACTTATTATTAGGATATTTTTCTTGTGCAGCTTTTCTAACTAATTCTCTAATATTCATAAAAACCTCCTTGTTTTCTTAGCTACGCATATAAACTGTTTTAAGGGTTAAAAGATCTTCGTTTAAGTTAAGTATTGGACGATCTGTGTAACCAATTTTCATTTTTCCCTACTTTCGATTTTTCTTTATAATATTATCCTAATTAAAGGTTTTTCTTCTGCTATCTTGTGCAGCCGTTTTCCTTAAATGTTTTTTGTCTTCTAAATATTGTTAGCTAGAGTAAAACTTTTAAAACTAAATCTTCTTCTAGATTATCATATTTTTATCTATATTAGAATATGAATTTTCTAGAATTTCGTGAACTGCATCTATTAAAGAATAATATAAGTATGCATCTCTTATCCTTGCTTCAGGGTGTGTAAAGCTAACTATTATTTTCTCCTTAAATTTTATAAACTGAACCCCTCTTTTTGTCATATTCCAATTGACAAACTTAGACTCAAAATAGTTTTTAACGAAATCATCAGCTGTGCCGCAACAAATTATTATATCTGGATTATATAGATCTACTTGTTTTTTTATAAGATTCCTGTTTTCAAAGGCTGCCATAGAAATTTTTTTATATTCTGAAGTATGGTGTCCCGGTGTCTTTTTTAAGTTAATTACCCCTATCTTTTTGAGAAAATCTTTCCTTCTTTTTTCATTATTTTTTTCAAGATAAGCCCAGTCATATTCTTGATTTAAATTAAGTAAACCTTCCGTCCACCTAGCTACATTATCCCATGTTTGAGAACGACCACCTTCAGATAAAAAATCTTTTAAATTCCAACCAGATCCACCATTAACTTCTTTCATTATATAGACTATTTTATATTTTGAATCTAGGTATTCTTCTTCATTGACAATTCCGTCTTCAACTATGCTAGGGTCTATTTTTCTAAGCTTGTCGAAAATGTCTTTTTCTTTTTCTTTAATATCCATATTATTCATCCTCACTAGACAAATGGACTGATTTTTCTTTCTACTATTTTTATGAATGATATCTAAGGTTTTTAAAGACTAGTGCAAGAGAACCACTAGCCATCTAGTTAAATTTTTTTAAATCCAACAAATCAATCCCTGCATTGAATATCATTTCTACAAATTCTCTGCCATCAACTAATCTAATATTAGCTTCCCCTTTATCTTTATATTCTTTTGCCTTTTGTTTAACTTCATCTGCAAAAAAACCTGTTGTTAATAGCCATGCAATATCTACTTCATCTTCATCGTCTGGATTGCTGTTTATATTGTCTATATAGTCTTTTATTTGATTTAATCCTTCCATTCCTGTTTCGCCATTATGTTTTTTTACTTGCACATAGTAGGTAGTCTTCAAATCAGTAAACGTAGCTTTTACGTCAGCATCAGAACCTTCTGGTTTTCCTGGGTCATTTTTAGCAAGAATTTTTACATCATCTGCACCTATCTTTTTAAAATATTGATCCACTAACATCTCGATTTGTTCCGGCGTATATTCTCCAAAAATATTATCCTTAATAAATTTATTTTTTATTTCTTCTATAAAAACATCATAGACATCATGAGGTTTTTTTACAACTATTGCATCCTCTACCTCATTAGCAAGATCTGTAATATCTGAGTTTGTTTGTCTATTTTTCATTCTGCTAATTAACTTAGACTCAGCGAAATTCCTTGGTTTTGGATCTTCATATTTCAGAATAGATTCGACCTTTATAAAAAAACCTAAGTCCACTGGTTCATTAATAGTAGTATTTACAAGGTATGAACCTACAATTTCAAATTCTTCTTTGTTGCTTGCTTTAAATTTACCGATTTTCAAATTACTAATAGGCTGCATTTCTTCTAGTATTCTGTACACTCCAAATTTGCCTCCATACATAGGAACTAATACAGTATCTCCTACTTTCATTTTTCCAAAATACCATAGGGACCACCTGCCTTTAGTAGTTATTCCGCGTTTTTCTGTATAGTCTCTAAAATCTGTGCCACTTTCTTTATCTTTTATAGTCTCAATGAGTTTATCAGGATGATCTAAAAATAAAGACCACCCAATAGTAAGATAACCTTTCTTTAACAAATCATAAGACACTTCTCCGTGATGAGATATCCTGTGTAACCAATACTTCTTTTCCATTGTTTTCATCCTTATCTTATAAATATTTTTTCCTTATTAAATTAAATTCTATTTCTTTTCCAACAAAGCAAGGCTTTCCACATGGCTTGAGGGGTCAGTATGGATAACATTGGTTATTTTTCAAAAGCCTCGTATGTGGGAATATATCCTATAATTGATTAATTAAAAATACTCTAGATATCTTTATAGTTTCTATGCATACAAATTTTATTTCTGTAAGACCTTAACTTAATCGAACTTTATGCCTTAATTTAATTAAGAACAACCCTTACCATACGTGGTGGGACATTTTTATGATATACATATATGAGTAAACCATTTAAAACCTATTATAAACAAATTAAAATACTAACATCTATCGGTTTTTATATCATTTCTGGACATAAAAGATAGCTTCTATGAGGTAGACAAAATGTCACAAAATGGATTTGTCTTTTATCTATCCAAAATGAATTGGAATAGCCATTTGTATTAAAAACGCAAGAACGATACTAAGTGTTCCCATTAGAAGAGAATTCTTAATTGAGTCTCTTTTTAAAAGGATAAACCCGAGAATAAAGACGAGCATTTCTAAAATGGAACGTGCTTCGAAATATCCCCATCCATATGCAAAACACATATCAAATAAGACTGCCAAAATCGTTACCGACAGAATAAATGCCGGCTTACTTTTACCACCTGCATACCAACACACAAAAGCTAATAATGGAGAAGCAACTGTAAATCCAATCCAAATCATTGCATAGCTTCTTGGAAAAAATCCAGCAATAAAATTTGAATACAAATAGTAGCTTGAAACCATGCTGACAAAAAATATAAAAACATTAATACCTGCTCTTAGGGCTGAATTGCTGTACATAGAAATAAACATCGCAATCAACACCCAAATTGCAAAACGTCCAAGAAAATTATGAAGATCTGAAATCTCATCTATTGCCATAAGCACGCTTGGAAGTTCAGATTGACGAAAGTCCAAGTATTTAGAAAAAGTACCCAAAATAATTCCTAGCAAGAATACGGCAATTGTATTTATAATTTTTCTATTATTGGATATAGGAGTTTCTGCAATCCTTATATCTTTTAAACCCATTATCATTAACACCTCCGAAACTCATAACTTTTAGCACTAATTTTTTTAAAAATATTTCCCGCCTTAAAAAAACCTGTAAATATCGTTACTTTTTGCTCATTTTTCCTCCATAATCAACAATGCCACACACTCACAATGGATTGAGTGGTCAGTATGGATAATTTTCAATGTTTTTCAAAAATCTCGTATGGGTAATAGCTCAATCAGTAAATATCTTGTAATTTATTACGTCACACTAAAGTAAAGAAAAACAACTCATAGCTCAGATCAATTTTGTTTAATAATTAAAGGAGATCATTTGTTTACTTACATTTACTTCTGCTTCTACCCCAAAAGGAATTATACATCTTGGTGTTGAGTGTCCAATATTTATATTATAGACAATTGGTAAATCTTTATTAGGGATTTCTTCTAATAAAATAGATTTATATTCCTCGTAATAGATTTCATTTTGAGGTTTTCCTACTAATACTCCTGCTAATACATCAAATAATCCGTAGTTTTTTAGAACACGTATCATTTTCCTATATAAATCTGGTTTTGGTTTTTCTTCGCTTGATTCTATTAGTAAAATCTTATTCTCCCATTCCTGAAGGGTAGGAAATAACTTATATTTGCTACAAATTTCTACTGTATCGTTAAATCTAGAATTATCGAACATATCATATATTGTTTCTATGCATCCGCCTAAAATTTTTCCACTAAATATAGGATTTCCTCTTAAAAGCTCAAAACCGGTATTTGGATGACTTTTCATTTCTATTCCAATAGCTTTCTCGCTAAAATCTTCCCTTTCCTCATACCAAACTTCACTAGGATGTATCTCATTTATTTTTCCTGTTTTTATAAGTTCCAAAAAGTATTTTTCTGTATAAGCTAACATATTAGCAGATAGTTCGCACACATCGGGCAAGAAAGCCTGACCATAAAATGTTTTTATGCCGAACTTATTTAACATAAAGTGATTCATTGTTGAGTCAGAAAAGCCTAAAAAAAGTTTTTGTTTAACAATATTTTTTAATCTATCTCTTTCAAATAAATAAGGAGCTAATCTATAGGTATCTTCTCCACCAATAGCACATAAAATCATATCAATAGTGTCATCTTCAAAAGCAAGCAGCAAATCATCTGCCCTAGCTTCCGGATGATTCTTTAAAGAATCAATGCCTTTCAAAGAATTAGGTAAAAACTCTATTTCGACTCCTAGCTTATTTAATCTGTCTATTCCTATTTTTATTTCATGCTCAACAAAACTTTCCCCCAAAACACCACTTGATAAGCTCACAACTCCTATTTTCTTTATCATTATTTCCTCCAAATTTTTAAAATAAAGTAAAAATATCCTATGTTCTTATTTCCTTGTCAACATCACTACCGTCTCAACATGCATTGTCTTCGCGAACATATCCACCAATTTGACATCTCTGACTGCAAATCCGTTTTCTGTTAACATCTTCAAATCTCTTGCAAGGGTTGCAGGGTCACAGGAGATGTAGACGAGTTTTTTTGCTGTGGATTTAATTATTGCTTCGACTACTTTTTCGTCCATTCCTTTTCTTGGTGGGTCGACGAGGATTATATCGAAGTGTTCTTGTGTGAGTTTTCCTACGACGTTTTCTGATTTTTCTTCAATAAACTGAATGTTTTCCAGGTTGTTTAGTTTTTTGTTTTCGTTAGCATCTTTTACTGCATCTTTTACGACTTCGACTCCGATTGTGTTGTTGCCATTTCCAATGTACATTGTTGTTGTTCCTATGCCGCAATAAAGGTCCAATATTCTGTCATTTGCAGTTGCATTCATCATTTGTTTTGCCGTGTCGTAGAGCAAACTTGTGTTGTATTTATTTACTTGGAAGAATGATTTGGGGCTTATTATGAATGATAAGTCTCCAATTTTATCCACAAATTGTTTCTTTCTATAAATCAAATCAAAGTTTTTATTTTTCTCATAAATTTCTACGATGCTTTCTACAGATTTTAAATTTTCTAGCATTTCATCTGATAAATAATCCATGGAGATTTGGATTTCGTCGTTGTAATTGGATCTGATTTTGATTTCCGAAATTCCATTCAAATCCTGATTTTCCAACCAATTTATCATTTGATTGATTGCTTTTGATGCGATTTTGCAAGTGGATATTTGTGTTAGGTTGTGTGTTTTTCTGTTGTAATATCCAAGTTTTCCATTTTCCACTTTCAAATCTACTTTGTTTCTGTAATAATACTCCGCATTTGTGAGTATGTCGACATCTTTTATATCTAATTTTGCGATTCGTTGCAATTTGTTGAGTACGGAATTTTTTTTGATTTCCAATTCTTTTTCATATGTAATGTCTTGCATGCTGCATCCGTCACATTCGTAGTAATGTGGGCAGAGCGGTTCTTGTTTATGAGGTGATTGTTGTATTGTTTTTGTTTTTGTTGCGAATATCAAATTCTTTTTTTCTTTTATTTTCTTTGCTTCGATTATTTCTCCAACACTTCCTCCATCTACGAACACTGTTTTTCCTTCGTATTTTGCGACACATCTTCCGTCATCTATCATGTCTATTATTTCTAGTTTCATTTAATCACCTCTTTATCTTTTTATTATATCAAATTTGGATGTAAAAAAAGATTGGGACAACTTAATCCCAATCTCAATTTACAATATTTTCGCTATTTTCTTTCAAATTGCGCGTTGTATAATTGTGCGTAGAATCCGTCTCTTGCCAATAATTCGTCGTGTTTTCCTTTTTCTACGATGTCTCCGTCTTTCATTACAAGTATCAAATCCGCGTTTTTGATTGTGGATAATCTGTGCGCGATTACAAATGATGTTCTTCCTTTTGCAAGTTCGTCCATTGCATCTTGAACGATTATTTCAGTTCTTGTATCCACGGAGCTTGTGGCTTCATCTAGTATCAACATTGGCGCGTGACTTACCATTGCACGTGCGATTGTGAGTAGTTGAAGTTGTCCTTGAGACAATGATTGTTTGTCGTTTAAAATAGTGTCATATCCATGTGGAAGTGTTCTGATAAAGTGATCCAAGTTTACGCGTTTGCACACATCAATCAATTCTTCGTCAGTTATATCTTTTTCTCCGAATGTTATGTTTTCTCTGACACTTGCTTCGAATACCCACGAATCTTGAAGTACCATACAGAATTGGTCTCTCAAATTCTCTCTGGATAAGTTTTTCGTATCAATTCCGTCTATCAATATTTGTCCGTCGTTTATTTCGTAAAATCTCATTAATAGATTTACAATCGTAGTCTTTCCGGCTCCAGTTGGACCAACGATGGCTATTTTTTCTCCTGGATTTACTTTTACGCTGAAATCTTTGATGATGATTTTTTCAGGATCATATCCAAACCTAACGTCTTTGAATTCAACTTCGCCTTTTGCTTTTTCTAATTTTTCTGTGACGTGTTCTTCTTCTAATTCATCTTCGTTCAAAAACTCGAACACTCTCTCCCCTGCCGCTGCAGCTCTTTGTAAAGTGTTGAAACTTTGTGCGATATCTGATAGAGGATTTGTGAATAGTCTAACGTAAATCATAAAAGCTACTATAACCCCGAATGATATTTTGCCGTTGATTGCCAATGCTCCACCGACTATGCAGACCATTACGTAGGAGAAGTTTCCAGCAAATTGCATGATAGGCATCATAAGTCCTGACAAAAATTGTGATTTCCATGCACTAGTGTAGAGTTTCGTGTTTGTTTGTTCAAATTCATCTACGGCTCTTGCTCCTGCGTTGTAAGCTTTGATTACGTTGTGACCAGTGTACACTTCTTCGATTTGTCCGTTGATATCACCCAAGTTTTGTTGTTGTTCTTTGAAATATTTTTGTGATTTTTTCATTATTATTGTAATGAACACAAATCCCACAAGCGATGACAAAATCGTCGTTATCGTCAATATTCCCGAATTGTAAATCATCATAACTACAGTTCCAATAAGCATTACGATACTTGTCAACAATGCTCCAACAGATTGATTCAAACTTTGACTGATTGTGTCAACGTCGTTTGTTACTCTACTTAGAATGTCTCCAAAAGTTGTGTTGTCAAAATAGCTAAATGGCAATCTATTGATTTTTTTTGCTATCTCTTCTCTGAATGATTTGGAGATTTTCTGCGTGACATCTGCCATGATAAATCTTTGCAACAAATTCAACACAAGTGAAGATAGATAAAATATCAACAGCATCAACGTTATTGATTTTACGCTATCCATGTCAATCGCAGTTACAACGGGTTTTCCTTTGACTATTTTAGGGAGTCCTTTTGTGATTTCATCTGTGATGAGTTTTAATTTATCTGGTCCAATTATTTGCAAAATCGTCGCTATTACGCTTGCCACAACTGCTATCAATATCAATGGAAAATAAGGCTTCAAATACCTTGCCATTTCTTTTAATGTTTCTTTGAATTTTTTCGGTTTTTCATTTACAGTTTGTCTAGGCATTTAATTCCTCCTCTGTTAATTGCGAGTAGGCTATTTCACTGTACACTTCACAATTTTTCAATAAATCTTTGTGTTTACCTATTCCTGCTATTTCTCCGTTTTCAAGTACGATTATTTGATCTGAATCCATTATCGAACCCACCCTTTGTGCGACAATAATAGTTGTAGCATCGGGGTTTTTTTCTCTCAATTGATGTCTAAGTTCGCTATCTGTTTTGAAATCAAGTGCAGAGAAACTGTCGTCAAATAGATAAATATCTGGCTTTTTGTAGATTGCTCTGGCTATGGACAGTCTTTGTTTTTGTCCCCCAGAAACATTCTTACCTAATTGTGCGATTTCGTGATCAAATTTTTCGTCAAATTTGTCGATAAACTCCATAGATTGTGAAGTATCTGCCGCTTGTTCTACTTTTCCAGTATCCACACCATCTTCTGAAAATGAAATGTTAGATTTTACATTTCCTTTGAATAAGAATGATTTTTGGAAAACGGCGCCTATTTTTTCGTACAAAAATTTAAGCTTATACTTTCTAATGTCGATCCCTTGGATTTTTACAACGCCTTCAGTTGCATCGTAAAATCTCAAAAGCAAATTCAATATAGTGCTTTTACCTGATCCTGTGGAGCCTATTATAGCTACCTTTTCTCCTTTTTTCACCCTAAAATCAATATCTTTTAAAATATATTGCTCAGAATCTGTGTATTTGAAAGATACATTGTCAAACTCAATTTCATATTCGTAATCTTCATTTGAGCTATCAACATCTCCATCTTTAATTGAAAGTTCTGTATCCAGCACTTCGTTGATACGATTTGCAGAGATTTGCGCTCTTGGAATCATTATGAATATCATACTCATCATCATAAATGACATGACAACTTGCATTGCATACGAACTGAACACAACCATATTTGAGAACAAAACGTATTTGTCCATCATATTCGCAGCATTTATGAGTCCTGCCCCTATGAAATAAATCACAAGAGTCAGAACAGACATCCCCAAATTAATTGCTGGAAACATCGTACTCATTGCACGACTTGTGAACAGTTGAGTATTTGTCAATTCAACATTTGCTTCTTCAAACTTTCCTTCTCTAAATTCTTCAGAATTATACGCTCTGATAACTGCAAGTCCTGTCAAGTTTTCACGCAAAATCCTGTTGATATTATCTGTTAAAGTTTGCATTATTCTGAATTTCGGCATAACCAAAATCATTAGAATTGCAACGAAAATGATTAAAATCAACACAGTGACAGCAGTCGCCATTGTCCATTCAAATCCCTTGTTGTAGATTTTCGTGATAGCCCACACAGCCATTATTGGAGCTTTAATCAAAATTTGTAATCCTATCACTATTACCATTTGAATTTGAGTAATATCGTTCGTAGATCTAGTTATCAAACTTGCTGTGGAAAATTCGTTGATTTCTTTCATGGAAAAACTTTCCACCTTGGAAAATATTCTGGATCTCAAATCTTTGGAAAATGACGCCGATACCTTAGACGCCAAAAATCCTACGATAATTGCTGAAATCAAAGAGCCGAATGCACATAAAAGCATCCATTTTCCTTCGCCGATAATATCACTTACACTGTGACCCGGACTTTCCACATACATCGTGATTTTCGACATATAATCCGGAATTTTCAAATCCAAATACACTTGAGTAACGATAAACACAAAACTCAAAAGTATCTGCATCCATTGTTTTTTATTCAAATATCTAATTATTCTTATCAAAACTATCATCCATTTCTTTAAATTTTTCTTCGCAGTCTTTACTAATCCTTGGCAGATTTTTAATAAGTTTGTCGATTATTCTAACGAATTTTTCAGAATCTTCTTCTCCCAAAGCATCAAACATTTGACCAAGAGCATACATTATCTTGTCCTCAGTTTCTTGGGCGACTTTTTCTCCTTTTTCAGTTAAACTTACCAAAGTTTTTCTTCTGTCGATTTTATCGCCAGTTCTTGTTACAAGTTCGCGTTGTTCCAATTTTTTAATAATAGCTGCAACTCTCGCGCTGGAAATCCCCATAGCAAGTTCGATTTCTTTCGGATAAGTCGATCCGCCTTCCGATTTGATAAATCCCAAAGCCATGTTTTCTCCTCTGACAGAATCATTGATTTGTTTGTGAGGATGATGCTTTCCAATGCTGTGCACGCATCTTATAACTTCTTTTGCTAATTTTTCATTCATAATATCACCTTTTACCTAATACTATTAGAATTATACGCTTAACAATAACCATTGTCAATGATTTTCTCGAATATTTTTCGATTTCGTTCAAATCAAAAACAACCACCAAGATTTTTCTTGATGGTTGAATTCATAAAATTATCTAAATCAAATTTTTCTAAATTAAATTGACATCTTCCCCGTTCAATACTTTCTTCACCGTTCTCATTGAACACATTTTACCGCACATTGTACATGAATCTTCTTCGATTGGTTGAGATTCTTTTCTGTATTTTTTTGGTTTTTCGCTGTCAATTGCAAGTTCGAACATTTTTTCCCAATCCAAGTTAAAACGTGCTCTGCTCATTTCGTCGTCTCTTTCTTTTGCTCCAGGGATTTTCTTTGCGATATCTCCAGCATGAGCTGCGATTTTCGTAGCGATGATTCCTTCTTTCATATCTTCCAAGTTAGGAAGTCTCAAATGTTCTGCAGGAGTTACATAGCACAAGAAATCTGCTCCAGTACTTGCTGCTATTGCACCTCCAATTGCTGATGTGATGTGATCGTATCCCGGTGCAATGTCTGTTACCAAAGGTCCCAACACGTAGAATGGCGCGTTGTTGCAGATTGTTTTTTCGATTTTCATATTTGCTTCGATTTGGTCGATTGGAACGTGGCCTGGTCCTTCAATCATTACTTGTACATTTTTTTCGTAGGCTCTTTTTGCCATTCTGGATAAATTGATTAGCTCTTGAATTTGCAAATCATCTGTCGCATCGTTAATGCAACCCGGTCTTAAAGCATCTCCCAAGCTAAGTGTGACGTCGTATTTTTCGCAGATTTCAAGTACATCGTCGTATCTTGTTACAAGTGGATTTTCCTTGTTATTAGCAATCATCCACGCGAATAATAACGATCCACCACGTGATACGATTTTTGTAATTCTGTCTGTTGTTTTCAAATGTTCTGCGATATCTCTTGTAAGTCCAACGTGAATTGTAATAAAATCCACCCCGTCTTTTGCGTGTTGTTCCACAACTTGTAAGAATTCTTCTTCAGTAATATCCTTCAATTCTTTATCTAACATTCCAACGCAATCGTACATCGGAACACTTCCAATCATTGCAGGAGAATAGTCGATAAGTTCTTCTCTGAACTGTCTAGTCTTTCCGTAATTTGACAAATCCATTATCGCTTCTGCATCCATATCGATTGCCACTCTAACTTTTTCCATTTCCTTTTCTATGTTGTAGCAATCTTTTGAAATTCCCAAGTTCACGTTGATTTTAGTTTTCAAACCTTCGCCAACACCGTGAGCATCCAATGATTTGTGGTTTTTGTTCGCAGGAATAACCACATATCCTTTTTCAACTTTTTCTCTGAGAATTTCTACGTCTATGTTTTCTTTTGCCGCTACTCTTTTCATTTCTTTTGTAATGATTTTCTTCTTTGCAGCGTCTAATTGAGTTGTATATTCCATAAATACCTCCTATGTTGATTTGGAGACTGGAAAAAAATAACGGATACATAACCCATGTATCCGCAAAAAACATTCTAAGTTCTTCCCTTCGCATGCATTATCATGAGCAGGTATAAGGGTTTCTAAAAAGATCTCAGCGTAAAGCACCCCCAGACTCCGAATATATTATAACACAAACTTTTAATTTAATTCTACAAGCTTGATTTTGTCGTTTTTCTTAATAATTCCGCCCTTTAAAACTTTGCAGAAAATTCCTTCCGTTGGCATAATACAATTTCCGACTTTTTGTTTAATCGCACAACCTTTGTGACATTCTTTTCCGATTTGTGTAACTTCTAGAACACATTCTCCAATCGTCAACACTTGACCGACAGGAAGTGTAAATAGTTCAATGTTTCTCGTTGTAATATTTTCAGCGAAATCTCCGTCTTTCAAATCAAGACCCATTTCTCGCATTTTATTGATGGATTCTTCTGCCAAAAGCGACACTTGTCTGTGCCAATTTCCAGCGTGTGCATCTCCAACCAATCCGTGATCCACTCTAAGTTCTGCAAATTCTACAGGAGTTTTCACAGTGCCTTTTTTCTCACTGATATTCACATCGATTACAACTGCCTCATCACTGTCGACACTTCTGTTGTAAACGCCGCTTTTGCCGCCTTCTTTGTGAAGTAACTCCACATTTGTAATTCGCATTGAACGGTCAATTGCCTTGCACATATCGTAAATCGTAAGAGCCGCCACGCTTGCAGCCGTCAAGCTTTCCATCTCAATTCCTGTTTTTGATTCGGTGTTTGATTGGACAAAAATATCTATAAAATCATCTGCTAATTCGAATTTAACATCAACACCTGTGATGAAAATATTGTGACACATTGGAATAATTTCCGATGTTTTCTTCGCAGCCATAATCGCAGCAGTTTGTGCAACACTCAAAACGTCGCCTTTTTTGATGGATTTTTCTGTGATTTTTTGCATAGTTTCTTTTTTCATATAAATCCTACTATGAGCCACAGCAACTCTTTTAGTAGTTTCCTTTTCAGATACATCCACCATTCTTGGCAAACCATCTTCGTTAAAATGAGTTAAATCCACATTAACCTCCTATAGTATTCATATCCCTTTTGTTGAAGTTACCTTCTTCGAGATAATGTCTTTCTGGTTTATTGTATATTTGTTGTGTAATAATTTGTCGTATATCCTCGCCATTTCGAATACAATCTTTCAAATTAATCGACTTATTAGAATGCAAACACATCAACAAATTGCCCTTGCAATCCAACCTAACTCTGTTACATTCTGAACAGAATTTGTGAGAAATCGGATTAATAAATCCCACAATAGCACCATTTGGATTGGTATAATATTCTGCGACCTTCGATTTTTGTGAATCGCTGTCAATTTTTTGAAGATTGCCGATTTTTTTGATAATTTCTTCGTTCGACACGTAATCATCAGATTTTCCAATCGCTTCACCAATTGGCATCAGTTCGATAAATCTTACAATCACACCTTTTTCTGCGAATTTCACAAAATCTTCTATCTCATCGTAGTTGAAATGTCTCATAACAACGGTGTTGATTTTGATAGGTTTCATATCCATTTGTTTTAATTTATCGATGGATTTCAAAACCTTTTTCAAATCTCCGCCACGCGTTATGTCACGAAATTTATCCGCATCCAAAGTATCCAATGAAATGTTGAATCTATCCACTCCACTTTCCTTTAAATCATCAGCCATATCGTACATTTTAATCGCATTGGTAGTCATACAGATTTCTTCTATTCCCATGTCCTTGATGCCTTTTACCAAATCCAATATTCCGTTTCTAACCAAAGGTTCACCTCCAGTTAAACGTACTTTTTTTATTCCCAAATCTTTGAAAACTTCTACGATTTTCAAAGTTTCATCTATAGTTAGAATTTCGTCGTGATTCAAATGCGTGATTCCTTCTTCTGGCATGCAGTATTTGCATCTCAAATTGCACTTGTCAGTCACCGAAATTCTCAAATAATCTATCTTTCTTCCGAGAGCGTCTTTCATTTTACCACCTTTGTATATTATATCATATAACGCTTAAGGGTAAAAAATTCCCCAACTTGATTTCTTAAATTGGGAAATTCGTTCAAATTATTCTTTTAATAAAAGTTCCTTTGCTTTTTCTAATCTTTCTTTCATAGAATTGATGTGGGATTCAGACACGTTATCTTGATCGGACAATCTCTTGATACCTTCTTGCAAAATATCAATTTCGTTGTCGTAATCCTTCATGCTTCTGTACACACTGGCATAAGAGCTGTAAAGTGCAGGAGTACACAATCCGTTTTCACGAGCAGTGTCGTAATTTTTGATTGCAGATTGGAAGTGAGAATCCTTTCTGAATTTTTCTCCTTCGTTCCAATATCTCAAACCTTCCTTCGCACCCTTCGCTGGATCGTCCAAATTTTTGATATCAAACACAGCAACCCTACTGTTGTGTGGGTGAATTACAACTTCTTTTGTAGTCTTGATTTTGTTGAAAATCTCATCCAAGTTATCCTTGTTTTTTTCTTTTAATTTCTTCAACACATCCATCATGTGATATACAGGAATTTTCTTGGAAAGTTTTTGTTGTGCCTTGTCTTCGTATTCCTTAACCTTTGCAATGGAATCATCTCCAATGTAAATCCAAGCAGTTACATCATTTGCAAATTGGTCATCGACGATTTTAATGTTTTCGTGTTCCAACAAAGATTTTGTTTGGTTCAAATATTTATCCAAATCATCCTTGTAAATGTTAGCGATAATTTCATCATCAACGCCCTTTTCAACTAAGTACACAGACTTCAAATTATCCAAGTCAACTTTTTCGAAATCATCATAATCCATATCCAAATAATGTTGTTCATATTCAGCAACATACAACACCGGTGCTTGTTCAAATCTGTAGTTTGGTGTAGTTTCTGACTTCAATAATCCCGATTTTCTAGTAATCATATTAGGAGTCACACGATTGATAATCACATTGTCAGTTTCTTTCAACACTCTCTTCAATTCTTCTTGTTGCAAATCGCGAGCTTCGTCTTCTTCCAAATTATCCTTTATGATTTTAGATTCCACATCCAATTTTTCCTTGATTCTTTCTCCGTGATAACTTTCAAATCCGAAAGACTTAGAATCCTCACCATAACCATAACCAACGTAGAAGATTTCTCCAGTGTCCTTTACACTCCATTCAAAAACATACCAATCATTTTTGTGAGCTTGACTGTTAGTCTCCTTTTCTTCTGAAGAAAAAACGCTTTTTAATTTATCAAATATACCCATAATATCCTCCAAATTTTAAATAATACGATACATCAAATAAAGCCCCGCTAAAATGATTAAAATGAAAAACAAAATATCGAAATCTCTGTTTTTAATCGCAGAGAGCATCTCCAAAACCATCAGCATCAACACAATAGCTATAGAAGCGTAGATGAAAATGCTTGATAACGGTGATATCAAAACGCTTACAAGTTTCGGATAACTCATTCTAAGTTTCAATTCCATAATAAATAGAATTACACCCACAATAATCGTCCTAAATTCGTATTTGTATAATTTGTTTCTCAATTTATTCATAGTAGTGCCTCCCAAGATGTTCTTTACATTACTTTGAATATACTTTTCTTTATTATACCATATTCGTTTTGTCCGAATAAAAAAACACGAAAATTTTTGCAAACCTTCACGATTTTTTCTATACAAATTAAAAATAACAAACCATTAATGCTAAGAATATCATACGGAACAAATTGTTTTGATTTCTAATCGAAAAAATCCGTCAAAAATCGTATTTGCGTAAACGAAGTGTGCTTACGATTTTAGGATTTTAAGATTATGAAATCTTCAATTTGTGGAGTCTAGATATTCGTGCATTAAGGTTTGTTATTCAGTTTTTTTAGCATTAATGGTTTGCTATTAAATACTCAATATTTAAATTTTCAAATTTATTCCAAAACTGGTGCCATTAGAACTTTTCCAGTTCCTCTGTACACATTCACAAGTCCTTCACCGCTTGTCGCAGAACCTATCAATGATTTACCAGCTCTTTCAACTGTAAAACTCAACGATCCACTCCAAGCAATTGCCATGTTTCCATCTACCTTCAACACATCATTTTCAAGCGTTATTTCTATCAATTCTTCTCTTGGTACATAAGATTCCAACGCAACAATTCCCGTTCCATGTAATCCTAAGTTGAACAACCCTTCGCCACCTGCAACAGCCGATGAAATATTAGATTGCATAATAGCTTTGTGTTCCAATTCAGAATCGCAAGCCAAGAACAATCCATCTTCTATGATGATTTCATTATCCCAATCATCTGCATCCAACAATAAAATGTGCTTGTATGTCGGTTCCAACACCAAAAGCCCGTCGCCTGTGTATTCTGGTTTTATCGCACCTTCGCCAGTTACAGAACCACGCAAAGCTTTTTTGAAGAAATCTCCAGCTCCTTTTATTCCAGTAGTTGAGCTGACATTTCCAATCATCCATTGCATAGCACCTGCTTGCACAGTTATGTTTGATTTGGAAACATCACACACCAATTGTCTTCTTCTGACATTCATTTCAGATGCGAAATAAGAGCTTTGT
This sequence comes from Finegoldia sp. BIOML-A1, assembly GCF_009678325.1. Lineage (NCBI taxonomy): Bacteria > Bacillati > Bacillota > Tissierellia > Tissierellales > Peptoniphilaceae > Finegoldia > Finegoldia sp. BIOML-A1. The sequence continues at coordinate 57,937 of NZ_WKZF01000006.1, read as the reverse complement.
GCTTGTTCGTAATCAACCGACAAATCCCTCTTGTATTCTACAACTTTAAACGCTCCATTTTGTTCCTTGATTATGACATCATCATTATCTTCAAAATTTTTAACTTTAAACATATAGCACCTCTTTTCATGAATATTATAACATATTGTTCAATTCGCTAATTTGCTTTTTCTAAAATTTGTTATATAATTACATCTTGGCTATTTTTAAACTTTATTATATAATTTTACAAAAGAAGGAGAAAACTATGAAAAAGAAAATATTAAGCACATCCCTTGCATACGTAGCAGTGCTAACTGGTGCTGGACTTGCAAGTGGACAAGAAATCTTGCAATATTTCACAGCTTATGGCAAATCTGGTTTGTGGACTGCGCTATTTGTTTTGTTGTTGCATACATTTATTGGAGCGATTATTTTAGAGTTGGGTTCGTATTATTTTGCAGATGAACACAGCGATGTTTTGGACGAAATAGCATCCAAAAAATTCACTAGAATTTTCGACATTTTACTTATTTTGACAGGATTTATAATCGGGTTCGTAATGCTATCAGGTGCAGGATCCAACCTCAACCAACAATTTGGACTAGCTCCATGGATAGGGTCTTTAATTTGCGCACTACTTGTAATTTTCGTAGGAATGATGGATTTTGAAAAAGTTACAAGAATTATCGGAGCATTCACGCCAATTATTGTTGCGTTAATTTTAATCGCATCAGTCTATACAATTATAAAATTTGACGGAAGTTTTGACCAATTAAATCCAATTGCTAAGACTATTCCTAAAAATTTCGACAGTCCTTGGCTTTCTGTAATCAACTATTTTTCATTGTGTATGATGGTTGGTTTAAGTACGGCGTTTGCAATCGGTGGCAATCACGTTTTATCAGAAGAAGCCAAAGTTAGTGGATTGTTGGGAGGATTTCTCACAGGAACAGTAACCGCTCTTTTGGCAGTTGTACTATTCATGAGAGTCGACATTCTAAAAGATGCAGATCTTCCAACACAAACTCTAATCGAAGAAATCAATCCAGTTTTAGGTTTGATAATGAGTTTTGTAATATTCGGAATGATTTTCAACACAGCTATCGGATTATATTATTCGTTAGCTAAAAGAGCTTCCAAGGACAATCCTACAAAATACAAAATATATTTGATTGGATTTGTAACGATAGGATTTTTCCTAAGCTTTTTAGGATTCAGAAAACTTATCAGCATCACATACCCTATAATTGGTTACGCCGGAATAATTTTGATAATATTCTTGATTTACGCATACATCAGAGACTTCCAAAAAATCAAAAAAGAATCCAAAAGAAGATTTAAAATTTTAGATTTATTGGAAAAGAAATACGACGACGATCAACATTACAGCAAAAAAGATGCCAAAAAAGTAAAATCAATGATTGAAGATTCAAACTTGGACAACAAAGTTTTGAAAGAAGAAATGGAAACAATGGCTGAAGAAAATCAATCAGACGATGATGAAAAAGAAGATACGGAAGAATAATTTACGGGCTACTATATCGGTAGCCTTTTTTATTTGAGATTTTGTAGATTAGAAAATCCTCTGGCTAAGAATATCATACGAAACAAATTGTTTGATTTTCCAATCGAAAAAATCCGTCAAAAATCGCATTTGCGTAAGCGTTAGCGTGCTTACGATTTTAGGATTTTGAGATTTAGAAATCTTCAATTTGTGTAGTCTAGATATTCATGCTAGAGGATTTTTCTAATTCTTCGTGCCATATGATTTCTTGCTTCTCCTAATCAATTTTATTTGTTATTTTCTTGCATCATCTTTTCATAAGTGTTATACTAGTTGAAATATTTTAAAGCGAGGAGATAATATGAAAACCAACAAAAAATCACTAATGAATTTTCTGATTCCATCGATTATCGGGATAATTATCTTCATGATACCCGTAAAATTCGATGGCGAATGGACTATAATCGTCAAAATTTTCGCTGATTTTATAGCCAAAACCATTGGCGATTATCTGCCAGCACTTTGCACAATTATAATCACAATATCTTTTGTAATGAGCGTTTTGGCAAGTTTCAATGTAAAATTCATCAAAGAAAACAAACTTTTAGATCAGACATTTTCTGTAACGCCTGTGTGGCTAGTACTTAGAATTCTGGGATTTATCGTCGTGTGGATGGTCGTGTTGAAGGACAAGCTTAACCTTGGGCCGTTTTTCGACATGATAGTTGCCGATGAATCTGCGACATTTATACTCAACGATTTGTTGACATCACTTGTAATAATTTTTGTAATAGCAAGCATGCTTCTTCCACTTTTATTAGATTTCGGACTTTTGGAATTTATCGGTGCGATTTTCACAAAAATAATGCGTCCAGTATTTTTAATTCCTGGACGTGCCGCAGTAGATTGCATCACAAGTTGGATTGGAGATGGAACATTGGGTGTCATGCTGACTTCAAACCAATACGAATCTGGATATTATTCTGCAAAAGAAGCTGCAATTATTTCTACGAATTTCTCTGCAGTTTCCATCACATTCAGCCTTATCGTTTTATCCCAAGTTGACATGGTCGACTATTTCGGAGTGTACTACCTTTTGGTCTGCTTAGTTGGAATTGTCTGTGCGATTATAGTTCCAAGAATTCCACCATTGTCACTCAAAAAAGACGACTACGTAGTAAAATCTAATCATGATAACGAAGATATTGCAGAAAATTATTCTTCATCGGTACAGTACGGACTAGATTTGGCAATCAAACGTGCAGAGTCTCACAAAGGAATCGGAGAATTTTTGAAAAACGGAATCGAAAACGCATTTGGAATGTGGTTTTCAGTAATGCCGATTGTTATGATAATCGGAACGGCGTCGCTTGTACTTGCAAACAACACGCAAGTTTTTGAAATCTTAGGTAAGCCTTTCTTGCCACTGTTGAACTTCTTGAAAGTTCCAGAAAGTTTGGAAGCATCCAAGACAATGATCGTCGGCTTCAGCGACATGTTCACACCATCCATCATCGCTGCAAGCACAATTCAATCGCAAATGACCAAGTTCATCGTAGCGACAATCTCCGTAACGCAATTGATCTACTTATCAGAAGTAGGCGGACTAATCCTCGCATCGTCAATTCCTGTAAACTTGTTCGAATTATTCGTCATATTTATCGAACGAACAATAATCTCACTTTTGATAGTAGCACCAATCGCACATTTGTTGTTTATGTAAACGAAAACCAGAGAACGGACAATTCTCTGGTTTTTTGATTATTCCTTTAAAAATTCACCAATACACTCAGCTATTTCAACTGGCTTTTCAGTGTGAAAATCGTGTGATGTATTTTGGATAAATACTGATCTTATATTTTCTTGATTATTATTTTTTTCTACTTTGTTTTTCTTGTATTCATATAAATCATCTGGTGTATCGGATAATAATAACAGCGTTTTTTCTTTTATATGCATGTCAAAAACATCCACATCTTCTTTGAACTTTATATAAAGCAAATTAGAAATTATATCAGCATTCATCTCAAGACTATTTTCTTTTATATAACTTCTACTAAATTCAACTTCTTTTTCCACTGTTGTTTTCATGAAATCATTCGTAATTATTGCCCCGTCTAAAATAATTAATTTATCCGGTTTTATCACTTCAATGTTTCTAAGCAATAAGTCTGCACCTAGTGAATATCCAATAACTATTGAATTTTTTGGTATCTGAGTTTCTATCCATTTTTCAAAATCTTCTTTGTTTTCTACGTTCACATCTATATTTGAATATTGTCCAGGTAAATTGATATATTCAATGGTATACTTGAATTTATTTAACTCTTTTTCAAGCTCACTTACGTTTGATATATCACATCCTAAACCTGATAGCATATATATTTTTTTCGTTACTTCACTTTTATAATTCATAATATACTCTAGAATCCCCAAAAATTATTCTATTATCCACGTAATTGTCTCAGTATCTGACTTTTCCTTTTACACGAATAGTTCTTTCCATAATAATCTCCTTTGTTGATAAATTTATCCTACAACTTCGTCGATATACTCTGCTTGTTCCACGATAAGATCGATGATTTTTTTGCAAATTTGGTTATTAATTACTTAAATGATTATTTATTTCCCTCTAATTTTTTAATACCACTATCTTCAAGTTTTTTAAGTGATTTCAATTGTGTTCTTGCAAGTTTTCTAAGTTCAATCATTCTATCTTTTTGATCCACACCTTTTCCAATAAGAATTGCATTATAGCTTTCCATATTTGCAAGCACAAGTAATTCATTCAAACTTGCATAGTCTCTCATATTGCCTTTTAAATCTGGATTTTCTTCACGCCACTGTTTTGCTCTTTTGTTAAATAAGGCAACATTGAGCATATCTGCTTCACTTGCGTATTTAAAAGATAATTGTTCATTAGTTAGGTCTTTTAAGAGATATTCTTTGATTGCGTCTGTATGAATTTTATAATTAATCTTTGAAATTTCTCTATGAAGATTCCAAGTTAATGATAGTTTTGAGGTTTCATCTTCCTTCAATCTTTTATAGTCTTGAATAATATAAAGCTTAAACTCTGGAGAAAGCCAAGACGCAAATTCCATTGCTATATCGTAATGAGCATATGTCCCTCCATATCTGCCAGCTTTTGAAACTATTCCTATAGCATTTGTAGATTCTATCCATTTCCCTGGGGTCATTGTGAATCTATTTAGGCCTGCTTCATTTCTAAACGTGTCGAATTGCACACGGTTAAAATTTGGATTATTCAAAACTTCCCATAATCCTATAAATTCAAGGGTGTTTCTATTTCTCATCCAATTTTGAATAACAAATCTTGGATCATCTGTGTTTTTATATTTTGCTATATCCGTTAAGCTTATATAATCATTTTTAAAATCTTCAGTATATACTTGAATTGAAAATCCCTTAGCAGAAATTTGCTCTTTCTTCATTTTAGACAATTTGCTCCCTCCTTATGTTGGTGAACTCTTTACAATTTCAAATCCAAGGTTAGCTCCTGTTATGTTATCCATGTGATCACCTGCTATATTTTCATTCTTGTTTATTAAATATTCTTACCTTTTATTATATCAAAATGAGTTGGTAAATTCAGTATTGTAGCTGTTTCTCTGTGCAAAAAAATAGAGCGAAAGTTTGATTTCTTTCGCTCTGATTTTAAAATTTAATTTTGTTTTATGAAAAAATCGGATTTGATTTCTCAAATCCGATTTGTGATATTCTATTTATCTTGTTTATTCATTGTGCAACAGTCTAATCTTTCTTCTCCGAAAGTGTTTTTGTTTTCGTTGCCCAATTTTTTTAGAAATTCTTCAAAATTTTTCTTTATTTTACTAAAAATTTTCATTTAATCACTACCTTTTTAGTTTCAATGTCAACTTGTTTACATTTATATTATACACCTATTGAGTTTCATTTTCAAATTCCACAAAAAATTTGACGTGATTAGAAGTTTAAATTATAATATTAGTAGTTACAGTTCATATGTTTTGAATTTGAACTTCTAATTTTATTTATGGAGGAAATCAATGAGCTTTGGTGCTAAATTAAAACAACTTAGAGAAGACAGAGGTCTTACTCAGACAGAACTTGCGGACAAGCTTGGTGTTACTTTGAAGACTATAAGTAACTACGAAACTAAAGGCACTCGTCCACGCACTCAAGATATGTACAAAAAAATCGCGGAATTTTTCAATGTTGACATCAATTTTTTGTTGACTGTGGAAGATAATTTCGTACTGGATTCTGCTAAAAAATTCGGATATTCTGGTAAAAAAGATGCGGAGAATTTGGTGGATAATTTGTCAGGGCTTTTTGCTGGAGGTTCTCTTCCTGAAGAAGACAAGGATAAACTTTTCAATGCGATTGCTGAGGCGTATTACGAAGCCAAATTAGAGAATAAAAAATACGGAAAAAACAAGAATAAAAGGTAGTCTTATGTACAATAGATGGATATATGATAAGGTAAATAGTTTGGTTGAAAAATACCACACCAGAAATCCCGAGGAGCTTTTGGATTTGTTGGGAATTAAGCTTCATTATATCGATAGTCCGTCCAAACTTTTGGGAGTGTATCAGGTAATTCTTAGAAATAGGGTTATTTTGATTGCGAACAACATCGGAAGTTTGAAAAAAATCGTACTGGCTCACGAGATTGGCCACGACCAACTCCACAGGAAATACTGCATTGATGGCCAAGCTTTTCACGAGAGCAAGGTGTTCAATCCTACTGATGTGTTTGAAAATGAGGCGAATATTTTCGCGGCTCATCTTTTGATTTCGGATGAAGATTTGATTAAAACTATGCGCGAGTACACTGACGACAAGACTATGGCCTATAAGCTGGGTGTGGATATTAATTTGTTGAATTTGAAAATATCTGAAATGGTGAAGCTGAACAAGTTTCCAGCAGATATTTGTTATATTGAAAATCCAAAATCTACTTTTTTGGAAGATTATAGTCCGTTGGATGACGAGTAAGGAGGTTGTTATGGGCCTTATAGATTACTCTTTGGAGCCAAAATCTGATATTGCTTTTGTGGATATCAAAAGTTTTTACGCTAGTGTTGAATGCGTCAAGAGAAATCTGAATCCTTTGACAACTTCTCTTTGCGTCATGAGTAATTCCGACAATGCGAGTGGGTTAATTCTCGCAAGTTCTCCTACTTTCAAGAAAGTTTTCGGAAAGAAGAATGTCGGTAGGGCTTTTGATTTGCCTTTTCACGTCCACGATAGGAAGTTTAACTTCCAATCGGCTCTCAGACAGAATTTACCCATCACCGATTCATATGTAAATTATATCGAAACTTGGGCGAAAAACACCGTCATCGTTCCGCCTCGAATGGCTTTGTATATTGAGGAGAATTTAAAAATCCAGAAGATTTTCATGAATTACGCCTCAAAAGACGAGATTCTTCCCTATTCTATCGACGAGGGATTTATCGATTTGACGACTAGTTTGAATTATTTCATTCCAGATAAAAAAATATCGCGCAAGGACAAATTGGATTTGATATCTTCTAGAATCCAAAACGAAATCAGAAACAAAACCGGCTTGTACTCTACAGTTGGAATGAGTAATTCCAATCCTCTGTTGGCAAAGCTTGCGCTGGACAACGAAGCGAAGAAAACTGTGAATATGAGAGCGAATTGGTCTTATGAGGATGTAGAACAAAAAGTGTGGAGTATTCCTGATTTGACAGATTTTTGGGGAATCGGTGAAAGAATGAAGCGAAGGCTGAATAAATTGTGTATTTTTTCGGTGAGAGATCTCGCAAATTCCAATCCAGATATTTTGAAACGAGAATTCGGAATTATGGGCGTGCAGTTGTGGTTTCACGCGAACGGCGTAGATGAATCTAAAGTCACACAACCTTACAAAGGAAAATCTAAGGGACTGGGCAATTCACAAGTTCTTCACAGAGATTACTCCAAGAAAAGTGAAATCGAAATAGTTCTCAAAGAAATCGCAGAACAAGTTGCTATAAGAATTAGAAGAATCAGAAAAAAAGCGACTGTGGTGTCGATTTATGTTGGATATTCCTACAAGGAAAACAAAAAATCCATCCACGCACAAAAAACCATCCCCCCTTCCCAATCAACAGCAGAGCTAACAGCTCATGTTATGGATTTGTTTCACAAGAAATATCAGGGAGGATCTGTGAGAAGACTTGGCGTAAGTTATGAAAATTTGGTGGATGAAGCGTGCATATCATTTTCACTTTTCGAAGACATTGAGAAAATAGAAAAACAGAAAAATTTGGAATCTGCAATCGATGAAATCAGAGACAAATACGGATTCACTTCCATTCAAAAAGCGACATCTCTTATGGAAGGATCACGTGTTATCGAACGAAGCAAACTAATTGGAGGCCACTGCGGCGGAATGGACGGCACTTATGATTATTAGAAATTATCTTCCCTACAAATCAGCCAGGGAATATTGCGACAGAAAAATGGCGAAATGGATGGGATTTTTCCTGTCAGAGCACACGACAGCACTACATTCGATGACTGAAAATGTAAGCGTACAATCGTTGGGTGCGAGTAGCTTGCTTTTACTGATAAGCCAAGCTTTTCTGAATGATTTTACAGTCGAAATCTTCACCCACAATAACAAATCATACGTAGGGACAATCTACGATTTTTTTGAAGACAAGATATATTTTGAAAGCGACGGTCAAATGATAGAGATAAAATTCGACAATATTTTGAACATTAATTTGATGGAGTAATTATGAATACATTACACAAAAATACTTTTCAATTCGATTATTTTTCGGACAATTTCATAGCTTTTGAAAAAGATTTTTACAAATACGCAAACATAAACGTACCACTTACATTCTTAACAGACGACATTTTAGAACACATGGTGTCTACAAAAAATGATTATTTCAGGATAAACGCGAAAAACTGCAAGGATAACCGCGACCACTATTTTATCTTCAGAAAAAATTTCGTAAAAGAAAACAAATCCATAATTCTTTTTGAATACATCTGCCACAAAACGCAATCGGAACTTAAAGATTTATAAGATAATTGTTAAATTTGCACGTAATATGTTATTGTTTTATAAATTTTTCAAAAAAAGCTTGACAATATTTTTTTACGAATGTATAATGATTAAAAATCAAACCTACAGAAAAGAAGAGTAGTCATAAATAGATTTTACAGAGAAGCTCCATTTGGTGAGAGGAGCAAATTGATGTTATGGTGAACATGGTCTTTGAGGGGACAGTTCGATATTAGGACTGTACGGCAACTTCCGTTATCACGAGTTAGAGCTTGATGGAGCTTGAAGTGGTGTATTTTTACATACACAAAAAAGGTGGTACCGCGGATATTTCGCCCTTTCTATTAGAAATAATAGAAAGGGCTTTTTTTATTATAAAAATTAGGAGGAGATTATGATTGAGATAACATTTAGAGGAAGAGGTGGACAAGGAGCATTCACTGCATCAAAAATAATTGGAAATGCATGTGTGAAACAAGACAACTTGTACTCGTTGGCTTTCCCAACGTTTGGTCCTGAAAGAAGAGGCGCTCCAGTGAGTGCTTTTACAAAAATTGATACGAAAAAAATCGAAGACAGAACGCAAGTACAAAATCCAAATTATTTGGTTATACTCGATGAATCGATGTTTGATATCGACGAATTAAAAAATCTTAAAGATTGCACAGTATTCATCAATTCTTCCAAAAAATTTGAAGAAAAAAATGTGATTTCTGTCGATGCGACCAAAATCGCACTGGATATTTTACATAAGCCGATTACAAATACTGCAATGATTGGGGCGTTGTTCTCCAAATTCAATGTAATCGACAAACAGAGCATTGTAGAAAGTTTCAAAGATAATTTGTCGCCATCAGTTGTGGACAAAAACGTAGAATTATTCGAAGAAGTTTTGAAAGAGGTGAATGAAAATGAAAAGGCCAGAGCTTAGACAGTTCAATGGATTTGAAAAAATAGAAGATTATCCTTTGGGAACATATTACGAAGCGGGTTTCCTTACAGTTACCAACGATTCGTACCGAAGTTTTGATTATTTCATTGACAAGGGCAAATGCAAAAACTGCTTGGAATGTTATTTGTATTGTCCAGATGGAACGATTGAAAAGCAAGACTCATACGTTAGTATTAACCAAGATTTTTGCAAGGGTTGTGGAATTTGCCAGAAGATTTGCAATTTCAATGCAATAGAAAGGAAAATAAAATGAGAAGATTTTTATCGGGAAATGAAGCTGTAGCAGAGGGCGTTAGATTATCGAAACCAAACGTAATCTCAGCCTACCCTATCACTCCACAAACTACAGTGGTTGAAAAATTATCGGAAATAGTAGAACAGAAACAGCTTGATTCTAGATTTGTTCATGTGGAAAGTGAACACTCTGCTCTATCTTGTGCAATTGGTGCAAGCGCAATCGGGGCGAGGACTTTCACAGCGACAAGTTCACAAGGATTGTTGTACATGGCGGAATGTCTTCCCTACGCTGCTGGCGGCAAATTTCCAATCGTTATGGTAAATGCGAATCGTTCAACTGCACTTCCTTGGAATATTTTTGGAGACCAACGAGATTCCTTGTCGCAATTAGATAGCGGTTGGATTCAAGTGTACGTGGAAGATGCACAAGAAGCTTTGGACACAGTGATTGAAGCGTATTACATAGCTGAACACAAGAAAGTCTCCACTCCAGTGATGATTAACTTGGATGGATTCGACCTCACACACACTTACGAACCTGTTGATGTTCCTGAAGCTAATGATGTGGATGAATTCTTACCGAAATTCAAAACAGAAAACAAATTCGATGTCGATCATCCAAGAAATTTGGGATTTTCAGTGGGACCTTCTGATAATTTGGAATGGAAAATCAGAGAAAACAAAGCAGTTGTGGATTCATTAGATGTAATCGAAGAATCAAGGGACAAATTCAAACAGATTTTCAATAGAGATCATGGTGGTGTGATTGATTCCTACAAAGTTGAAGATGCAGATTATGTTTTGATTTCTATCGGATCAATCTCGGGATTAATCAGAAGTGTAGTCGATGAATTAAGAGAACAAGGTGAAAAAGTCGGATACTTGAAACTAAGATACATCAGACCTTTTCCAACAGAGAAATTGAGAAAAGAACTTCAAAACGTGAAAAGAATTGGGGTTTTGGAAAAAGATATTTCATTCGGTCATTTCGGAACAATCTACACTAACGTGAAATCAGTCACAGACATCGATTCACAAAATTTCGTAGGAGGACTTGGAGGACGAAATATCACACGAGATAACATCAAGGAGATTTTCCAAAAACTTAAACAAACAGGCGAAGAACTTAATTTTATAGGAGCGAAGTTATGAGTAAAATAAACAAACGAACAATTACACAAGATGAATATTTTTACGGACACAAGGCATGTTCCGGTTGTGGCGCTGCCCTTGCAGTTAGAATCGCTTTGAAAGTTCTAGGAGATAGAGCAATTTCAGTTCTTCCAGCAGGTTGCATGTCGGCAGTTGGATTTAATTTCCCACAATTAGCTTTCAAGAACAACTCGATTATTTCGACGTTCGCTGGAACAGGCTCCATGCTTTCTGGCATTTACGAAGGAGCAAAGGCTTTGGGGATTGAAGATTTGCAGATTGTTGGATTTGCAGGAGATGGTGCTACGGCAGACATTGGATTTCAAACATTATCCGCTGCAATCGACCGCGGTGACGATGTAATCTACATTTGCTACGACAACGAAGCCTACATGAACACAGGAATTCAAAAATCGTCCTTGACACCATTTGGCTCATCGACAACTACCACACCTGCAGGAAAAAACATCCACGGAAACACTCGCAACAAGAAAAATATTTTCGATATAATCGCAGCTCACGACATATCTTACGCAGCCACTGCATCAGTCGGCTACATTCAAGATTACATCGACAAAGTTGAGAAAGCATCCAAAATCCGTGGAACCAAATACATTCACGTCCTATCCCCTTGTCCAGTCGGTTGGGGCACAAATACAGACGATACGATTGATTTGGCAAAAGAAATCGTGGACAATTGCATGTTCCCATTAGAAGAATACGAAAACGGAAAATATTCCATAAGAGAAATCAAAAATAGAAAAACAGTTCACGATTATATAAGAAAACAGCGAAGATACAAACATTTGACAGATGAAGAAATAGATTTGATAGAAGAAAACACAATCAAAAATTACGAAAACAAACTTAGGAGGAGCTATCATGATTAGAAATAACATCAAAGAAATTACAAAAGAAAAATTAGAAAGTTTAAGAACATCAAAATACTGGGAAGAAGAATTGGAAACGCTAAGCCGTGAAGATATCGAAAAACTACAATTACACGAATTGAAAAACATATTAATCCACGCTTACGAAAACTCAGAATACTACAGAAAAAGTTTCGACGAAAATTTGTTAGACCCATACGAATTTTCATCACTTGAAGAACTTGCAAACTATCCATTTATCAACAAGAAAACAGAACGTGACACACAACACAAGGGAAGTTTCCTTGGACAAATGGCTTGCACAAGTGAAGACGACGTAGTGTTCATCTCCGCATCTTCAGGATCTACTGGAATTCCTACTATTTCACCATTCACACAACAAGACCTCGACGAATTCCAAAACGTAGAATCCAGATTTTTCTACCAAATCGGAATGAGAAAACAAGACCGATACGTTCACGCACTCAACTTCTCGCTATTTGTCGGAGGGCCTGATGTAATCGGAGCACAAAATGTCGGCGCACTTTGTATTTGGGCAGGAACTATTCCATCTGAAAAACTATTGAACATAATTGTAAATTACAAACCAACTATAATATGGACGACTCCTTCTTATGCGTGGTATTTGGGTGAAACTGCCAAGAAACACGGCTACGATCCAAAAGAATTATCGTTGAAGAAAATAATCGTCGCAGGAGAACCTGGTGGATCAATCAACGCCACAAGAGAAAAAATCGAAGAATTGTGGGACGCTGATTTGTATGATTTCTACGGATTAAGTGACATATTCGGAGCGTGTGCTGCAATGTGTGAAGAAAAGGATGGACTACACATCGCTGAGGATCAAATCTTAGTTGAAGTAATCGATCCTGAAACTGGAAAAGTTCTACCAGAAGGTGAAGTCGGAGAATTGGTCTTCACATCTTTGAGAAAACAAGCAAGACCAATGATTAGATTTAGAACTGGAGACATCGGATATGTAAACAAACAAAGATGCAAATGCGGCAGATCATCTACAAGGATTTACATACAAGGAAGATTAGACGACATGTTCATAGTATCTGGAGTGAACGTATTTCCTTCAGATGTGGAACACGCAATCAGACAAGTCGAAGGAATCACTGGCGAATACAGAATCAGAATCTTCGACAAGAGCTTAAGCACAGCTTATTCTGTTGAAGTAGAGAAAAACGACTACATCACAGATGTAGAAGCTTTGAGAGAAAATATATGGAAAGAATTGAAAGTTAGACTTGGTGTGAAACCTCACGAAATCATCATCCACGAAGACGGATATCTTCCAAGACAAACTCACAAAGCAAACAGAGTTATAGACGAAAGACAATAAAATGAAAAACTTATCAAATAGAGCGACAAGTTTCACAGAATCTGTCATCAGAAAAATGACACTTGTCGCCAACAAATACAATTCAATCAATTTGGCGCAAGGATTCCCAGAATTTGATCCGCCAGTTGAAATATTAAACAGATTACAAGAAATTTCTCTGACAGGCCCACACCAATATTCCATAACTTGTGGGGCGAAAAATTTGAGAGAAGCCATCGCAAAAAAACACGAAAAACTTACAGGAAACACCACTAACCCTGATGAAAACGTCGTTGTGACATGCGGTGGTACAGAGGCAATGATGGCGAGCATGATGGCAATCACAAATCCTAGTGACAAAGTTATCATATTCTCTCCATTTTATGAAAACTACAAAGCCGACGCGATTTTGTCCGGAGCAGAGCCAATATTCGTAAAATTAAACCCTCCAAATTTTGATTTTGACATAAACGAATTGGAAAATGCATTCAAACAAAATCCGAAAGCCATCATCCTCTGCAATCCCTCTAACCCATCTGGAAAAGTATTCACCAGAGAAGAATTACAAATAATAGCATATTTTGCAGAAAAATACGACACATACGTCGTGACAGATGAAGTGTACGAACACATAGTCTACAAACCTTACGTGCACACGTATTTTGCATCATTACCAAAAATGAAAGACAGAACCATCACCACGACATCCTTGTCCAAAACATACTCAATTACAGGTTGGAGACTTGGCTACACAATCGCAAACAAAGAAATCACACAAGCAATCAAATCAGTGCACGATTTTCTTACAGTCGGAGCAGCAGCCCCACTACAAGAAGCGGCGATAGTCGGACTTAATTTCGATGACGAATACTACGAAAGGCTGCAAGAAAAATACACTCACAAAAGAGATATTTTTCTTAACGGATTAAAAGAAATCGGACTAGACTTCTACTCTCCGCAAGGAACGTATTTCGTGATGGTCGACATATCCAAGTTCAAACGCAAATCAGACTATGATTTCTGCGTAGAATTGTCTCAAAAAATCGGCGTAACACCAGTACCTGGTTCATCTTTTTTCAAAGACGATAATAACGATTATGTTAGATTTCATTTCGCCAAAAACGACGACACATTGATTGAAGCCATCAATCGACTTCGAAAAATCAACGATTTGTTGGTTGACTAAAATAAATCTACCTAATTTCAAATAAATACTCCTAAGCAATGACCGCGACATTAGTTGCGGTTTTGCTATGTTATAAAATCTAAGGTAATTTCAAGGGAATAAAACACAAAAACTCGTAAACCACTCATCTATCTATAAAAATTGATAAAGTCGTTTCAGAACAAAGGAAAGTAGAAAACCAATTTGCACGAATATCTAGACTTCGTAAATTACAACATAGTTTCAAGACAAACAAAACACAAAAACTCGTAATCCACTTTATTTCTCATTCGCACACACAAAAACCCTTATGCACACGACAACAAAATCGTCGATTTCTATGCATAAGGGTTTGTTTATCACAGTTTTTCTCTGTGATTTATTTTGTCAAAAACTAAAGTCTTTCTAGAAGTGATTTCACAAATTCGTAAGTTCTTTGTGTAGATTCGATTGAAAGTCTTTCCTTAGGACTGTGAACGTCTTTCATAGTAGGTCCAATGGAGATCATTTCCATGTCTGGGAATGTGTCTATGAATACTGCTGGCTCCAATGCTGCGTGGACTACTTCAACCTTCATTTCTTTTCCAAACAAATCTTTGTATGTTTCAAGCGCTAAGTTTCTCAATTCAGAATCTTTTGCAAATGCCCATGGTTTGTAATAATCTTCCTTTTTAACTTCAAATCCATATTTTTCATAAACTTTTGACACATCTTCAGTGTGTGCATCGAATGTTTCAGGGTTTGAACTTCTAAGAGAAATGGTTACTTTCAACGTATTATCCTTGATTTCAAATATTGCCAAGTTGTTTGAACATTCAACGATATCTGGGTATTCCTTCATCATGCTATACACTCCGTGAGGAACATCTTCGATGAAAGATAAGATATCTTCCTTATTTTTTTCATCCAATACTTTTTCGGCGTTGTCGCATTTTTCAATCTTAACTCTCATATCCTTATCCAATGGATATTTTGCAATTAAATCAGAAAAATCAACATCGTAATCGTCTTCGTTAGAACTGAACACAACCTTCGCATCTCTTGGAATAGCGTTGTGTTTTGTTCCACCTTCGATGCTAACAAGTGCTACCGGTGATTTTTCTTCGATTAACTTCAAAGCTTCACGTGCAAATTTGATGGAGTTACCTCTTTGTTGGTGAATTTCCATTCCTGAGTGACCACCAAGCATGTTGTTAATGTTCATAACAAAAGTGTTTTTCATTTTATTGTCCACGTAATTTAGCTTTTTAGTTCCTATTATGTTGTGTCCACCAGAACAACCGGACAATAAAATTCCTTCAACTTCGGCGTCAATATTCAAAAGCTTTCTTCCTTTGATGTTTTCTCTCTTCAAAGCTCTTGCACCGACCATTGTAGTTTCTTCATTAGTTGTAACCAACAATTCAAGTGCAGGGTGCTTAGCGTTTTTGTCTTCCATAATCGCAAGTCCAATAGCACTTGCAATACCATCATCTGCACCCAAAGTAGTGCCTTCTGTTTTAACCCAGTCACCATCTACAACTAGTGGAATAGGATCCGTCAAAAAGTCGTGTTCAACACCATCTGCTTTTTCTGCAACCATATCCATGTGACCTTGAATTACAACTGAAGGATGATCCACATAATCTGGATGAGCTGGTTTTCTGATTATAATGTTGTTGCTTTCGTCTTGAATTGTTTCAAGTCCCAAATCTTTTCCAGTCTTGTACAAGAAATCACTGACTGCTTGTTCATTTCCAGATTCTCTAGGAATTTTAGTCAATTCTTCAAAATAATGAAACACTCTTTCTGGTTTTAAATTTTCTAACATATTTTCTCCTTTTCTGTTCAAACAAACACATTCTTTGAGATTAACCCAAAGAATGTGTTCAAATTTCTAAATTAATGTAACAATATTCCCGAAAGAATACCGTAGTAGTTACCAATTACATAACCTAACGTACCTACCAGAAGTGCAGGAACTATAAGTTCTGTCCAACCTTTTGATACAGCCATTGCTGCTGCAGTAGTTGGTCCACCGACATTCGCATTTGATGCGATAATGATTTCTTCGATATTGAATTTGAAAAGTTTTCCAAATATCAATGAAACTATTAAGTTGATTAGTACAACGATTAATGCGAATACTAATAACAATGGAGATTCTCTCAAAATCAATCCTATTGAAGCTGGAGCTCCAATAACTGCGAAGAACAAATAAATCAAGAAAGTACCGATTTCTTGGCTACCTCTAATAGATGAAATTTGTTTAGGGAATACTGATGCAAGTATCATAGTAAATGTAGTCATTAACAAGTATTTATTTCCCAATAATCCGCCTAAAATTGCACTTCCAGCTCCTTCGCCTGAGAATAAGTTTCCAAAAACAGTGGCTAATTTGTCAGAAATGGCTACGATAACAAATGATAATGCAACTGTGAAAGCAATGTCTTTAAGAGAAATTTCTTTTGCTCCCCAATATTTTGCAGCCATAGTTTTATTAGCTTCCTTGTCAGATTCTGATTGTTGTTCCAAAGCGTTAACAAGTGGCATCTTATAATGTTTCTTGATAACAGCCATTGTTGGAAGTGCCATCAATGTGAAGAAATATAAAGCCATAAGTAAGTTATCTGCAACTAATGCAGCTGATACAGTAGCTCCAGGAACCTTGTATTGTTGACTCATTGCAACGAAGTTTACTGAACCACCAGTATAAGTACCCACAAACATTGGAACGATATCGTTCAATGCAGGAATTGCATTCTTCAAAGCAAAGTATGCAACAAATCCACCTAAAATTGTTCCAATACCACTGAATAAATAAATAATTAAAACTCTTCCTGAATCTCTACCAATTTTTTTGATATCAGCATTGAATAACAACATTGGTACAGCCAAAGGAACTACATAATCCCAAACAGCATCGTAAACAGGTGCTTCTGTTGGAATAATTTTAAGGTTTGACAAAATTAAAGTAAAAGTCAAAGCCAAAATACATCCTGTAACCTTACTTGCCCATGTATATTTTTGTTCCAAATATATTGCAAGAGCAGCACATGATGCCAATACAGCCCAAAGTATCCAAGTACTTTCGGCACTAATAAATGATCCCATAAGAATCCTCCTTCAAAATATTTTATTTAATTAAATTATAATACCAATAAATAAATTATGCAAGTGTTTTCTTTACATTTATCAGAAAAATCACAAGTAATTTACTTGCTTTTAAACTGATATTTTCATTATAATTTAGCGTTAAAACCAAATCATTTTTGTGTTAAATATGAAAATGTTTTTGTTCGCACAAATAAAAAAGGCATTAGATTTACTAACGCCCTCAAAATTATTTTTGAATCATTGTGTTAAGCACAATAATATCCGTTTCTTTCATACCTTCCTTAGCAACATAGCCAATACTTCTGATAGTTTCTTCGATATCGTCTTTTAATAAACCATCTCCAGGTTCGAAGTTTCTGTTATTTTTCGCCAAATAATATCCTGAAATTCCTGCATCTACAGCTGTTGCGATTTTTGCAGCACAGGATGCCTTAGCACCGTCACAAATCATACCCGATGCAATCATCAAAGCATTTCCTATTGTTTTTTCAATCAAATCCAAATCCTTAGTTTCCATGTAGCAAATTCCAGCTCCTGCAGCAACTCCCGCAGAAGTAACCCCGCAAAACGCTGAAAGTCTACCTATAAATCTCTTGATGTGAAGTGCTGTCAAGTTCGTAATCAAAAGTCCACGATATAATGTTTCTCTGTCGTAATTTTTTTCATTTGCAAATACAACAAGTGGCATCGTGCAAGTTATACCTTGGTTTCCACTTCCTGCGTTTATTACAACTGGTAGTGAACAGCCACTCATACGTGCATCTGATCCTGCTGCAGCTCTTGCCTTAGCTTTTGTTCTGATAGATTCATCTTCATCCATCAAAATCTTGCCCATAGCAACTCCCCATTTTCCAGTCAATCCTTCATCGGAAATTTCAGAATTCAAAGTAATTTGTTTTTCCAACAAATCCTTAACCTCATCTAAGTTAACATTGTTTGCGTATTCAAAAATATCCTTTACTGAAAGTTCGTCATAATTTTCGTATTCTGGTGTGTGAGTGTAGCAATTATCAATATGTATTACTTCGTCGTTTTTAGTAACCTTGACGATATTTGTGTGTTTGTTTTTGATTTCAACATCCACAGTATTTCCATTGTCATCATCTGCTACGATTTCTATGTCTAAGTTTTCCACGCCTTCTTTTAAGCTAACAGTGATGATGTCCTTTGCCATCAAATTCTTCGCAGCCTTGATGTCCTCATCAGTAACCTTTGACAAAACCTCAAGCCCAAGACAAGAATCTCCCGCAACAGTTCCAATAGCAGTCGCAGCTTCCACGCCCTTCATACCGTTAGTGTTTGGAACAGTAACTCCCTTAACGTTTTTGATAATATTTCCTGAACACATAACCTCTATCTTACATGGAATAACCCCCAAAACTTCCCTAGCCTTAGCCGCTGCCAACGCAATAGAAATCGGTTCAGTACATCCCAACGCCATAATTAATTCAGATTTTAATAATTCAGTGTAATTCTTCATTTGTACTCCTCAATAAAAAATAATTTTATAACAATTTCTTCCATACATTAACCATTATAACACCAGAAATACATTATTGTAAATGATTTCAAACTCTTACAAATACTCCAAAATAACCTTCCATTCTTTTTCCAAATCATCCAACCTGTATCTAGCATTTGCAGGTGATGTCGAAGGAAGCTTCGTAGCCTCCACCCCCAAATTCTTAGCGTGATATTCCTCAAAGCACTTAAAAGAAGCAGTCCCGTTGCAAAAAACATGATTAATATCTGCATAATCCACAATCTCCTTCAAATCAGAAGGCACCACATTTTTGATACTAGAATCTGATGAACCAATAATATCGCACTGATAAATCGAATCGTACACAGCAATATTATGCTCCAACAAAAATCTCTTCCTATCCTCAATACTCACATCCAAATCCACATCAAAAAGCCTCTCCATCAACTTCCAAAACCTGTTTTGTGGATGCCCATAAAAAAATCCGTATTCCCTAGTCTTTACAGATGGAAAAGAACCCAAAATCAAAATCTTGGAATTCTCATCGTAAAGAGGTTTTAACGGATGGACAATAGTCTCATAATTTCCTTTCATAAAATCCCCCAATCTCTCTTGATTATATCACAGACTTTTCTCTGAAAAATAAAACAATAGCCATCATGCAAACAATAAATTCACTCACAGGATACGCTGCCCACACGCCAGTCATTGCAAAAATCCTCGATAAAATCAAAGCCGTAGGAATAATAATCACAAATCCCCTAGCAAATGAAATCACCTGTGATTTAATTGATCTTTCAGTTGACGTAAAATAAGTCGAAACCACAATATTAAAACCAATGAAAAAGCACGCGACAAAATAAATCTTCATACCACTCACAGCGTAATCTTGAAGCAAAACATCATTCGCCTTGTTATAAAATGCCGCTAAAATATCCGCGTTGAAATAAATCGCACCGTAAATTAAAATCGACAACATAATTTGCACAAAAATCGCATACTTCAAAATTTTTCCTACATTTTCAACATCATTCTTCCCGTAATAATGACTAATCAAAGGTTGAATACCTTGCGACAAACCAGTATAAATAGCCGTAACCACCAAAGAAATCACAGTAATAATGCTGAAACTATCTACCCCAACGTTTCCAGAAATCCCAAGAATAATCATATTGAAAGTGAACATCACACTCGCAGAAGTCGCTTCCGTCAACAAAGCAAACATCCCCTTCGACACAATCTCCCTAATACTATGGAAATCAAAAATATTCTTGTTCAAATGAAATCCGTTGTTTCTAGAAATAATATACGGAAAAGTCACCATCATGCTTATAATTGGAGCAAGACCCGTCGCAAAAATCGCCCCGAAAATCCCCATATTCATCGGAAAAATAAACACATAATCCAAAATCACATTCGAAATACTACCAATAACCATTGCAGCCATCGATAACCTTGGATTCCTGTCATTTCTGACAAAACACTGCAAAATATTATTCATAAAAAAAGCCGGCGCAAATAACATCATCACTCTCAAATAAGTATTAGTCATCTCGAAAATACTATCGTCCGCTCCCAAAAACCTCACCAGTTTATCAGAGAAAAATCCCCCTGAAATTACAAACAAACAAGCAATGCTAATTCCCAAAACCACCGCATTCGTGAAAATAGTATTCGCATCATCATCCTTATCCTTACTCTTAAAAATCGAATATTTGATACCACCACCAATACCAATCATCAAACCCATCCCGTTAATAATGCAAAACATCGGAAATGCAATATTAAGAGCCGATAACCCGTCCGCTTTTAACTTCCACGACACAAAATAAGTATCCATCAATGTATAGCAAGAAAAAGCAATCTGCGCGAAAATATTCAGAAAAACATACTTCCCAAACTCTAGAAAAGCCTTATTATTACCCATAAAAACTCCTTCAATAAAAAATAAAACGCCCACACACAATAGCCTTTGTGTATGGACGCGTTTCAAACCATGAAATAATTATACCATATCTCTCATCGTTTGTCGGGAGTGGGATTAGGAGGGCATGGCGTGGTAAAAGGGGCGAGTGTGTTGCGAGATAGTGGGTTGTGGGCGTGTGTGGGTGTTGGATATGAGTGCGAGTTTGTGAGCGTAGGCGTGTGTGGAGAGGGGTTGGATGTGAGTGTGTGTGCGGCGTAGAGCTGAGCGTAGCTTGCAGGGTTGTAAAATAAAGTAGATTAACGAGGTTGCTAATTGTGCATTGAAACAAAAGTAGATTACCAAGTTCGCTAAGAATATCATACGGAGAAAATAAGAATAAATTCAAGCGAAATGAAACGTTAAAAAATCGCACTGTTT
Organism: Finegoldia sp. BIOML-A1; assembly: GCF_009678325.1. Classification (NCBI taxonomy): domain Bacteria; kingdom Bacillati; phylum Bacillota; class Tissierellia; order Tissierellales; family Peptoniphilaceae; genus Finegoldia; species Finegoldia sp. BIOML-A1. The sequence continues at coordinate 36,769 of NZ_WKZF01000006.1, read as the reverse complement.
GAGCGTCAGCGAGTTTGCGATTTTAGTTTCATGAGCGATAAATTTATCAATTTTTGTAGACAGATGAGCGGTTTACGAGTTTTTGTGTTTACTTATCCATGTCATGTGTCTATGTCTTGCAAACTGGTTTTCTACTTTCCCCTTGTCCCTGTACAACGTCAATGTCTTGCGACACCTTCACCGCATCAAAAAAGAGGTGCCCTCGCACCCCTCGTTATCTACTCAAAATCATATCGAATTTTTGTTTCAACTCTTGTGTTGATGCTGCAACATCTCCCGTTGAAAAAACCGCCGATGTCAATGACACAGAATCCACATTACAGTCGAAAATCATCCTAATATTGTTCTTGTTAATGCCACCAATCGCAGTGATTGGAATGTGAATCTTCTCAGAAATCTCCTTCAACGTGTCGATTGTAACCCTCACGAAATCATCTCCAGTGAACGTCGGAAAAATCGCCCCCACGCCAATGTAATCAGCGCCAGCCTCTTGTGCCTCCAACGCTTGTTCCAACGTGTGACAACTAATCCCAATAATCTTATTGTCACCAAGAATCTCCCTAGCATATTTTATCGGCATATCCTTTTGTCCCAAATGCACCCCGTCGACATCGCACGCCTTCGCAATATCAACCCTGTCATTCACAATCAAAAGTTTGCCCATACTTTGAGTAATCTCTTTTATCCTAAAAGCCTCGCGCATAATGCTTCTTGTATCCATGTTTTTTTCTCTAAGTCTCACAGAATCTGCACCATTTTTCAGCGCAATCTCAATAGTCTCTGACAAATCCCTGCCCTTGAGAGTTTGTTTATTCGTGACCAAGTTCAACCCTAAGTTAAATTCCTTATTCATTTTCCAACTCTCCTTCAAAAAATTTGTAAAAATGATTTGTCGGCCCATTTCCCTTGCCAATATGCAAATCGTGCTTAATAGCATTAGTAATGTAATCCTTACTGAATTTCACAGCGTCATCTATCGATTTTCCAAGCGCCAAATTACTAGCAATCGCACTTGAAAGCGTACAGCCAGTCCCATGAGTATTCTTCGTGTCAATCTTCTCAGTCACAAATTCGTGAAAATTCTCGCCATCATACAAAATATCAATCGCATCTCCCACATGATGACCGCCCTTCACAAGAACGTATTTCGCTCCCATATCGTGAATAATCACAGCACACTTTTTCATATCGTCCACACCGTCGATTTTCATTCCACTAATTCTCTCTGCCTCTGGAATGTTAGGAGTTATACAAGTGCACAAAGGAATTAAATCCTCAATCAACAAATCAATCGCATCTTCTTGCATCAAACAAGCGCCGTGCTTAGCGTACATCACAGGATCCAACACCACATTTTCTGGTTTGTACTCCAATAATTTATCCCTAACACAACTCATAATCCTCTTGTTCGATAACATCCCGATCTTCACAGCGTCAGTTCCCATATCATTATAAATACAATCAATCTGATCCTTTATAATCTCATCGGGCAAATCCTCAATCGACACCACCTCAAAAGTATTCTCTGCGACCACCGAAACAATAACGCTCATCGCATACACCCCGTGTGCCGACATAGTCTTGATATCCGCTTGAATTCCCGCTCCGCCTGAACAATCAGAACCTGCAATCGTAAGAACTTTCTTCATAACTCCTCCTAATAATTTGCTGCAAATTAAATTATATACCTATAATCATTTTACTTCAACTAATCCCTGTTGTAGAGTTTCACAATCGAAGAAATTTTACATTCAAGCTCATCTGTAAGCCAATCTTTTTTCATTCTCCACGTCCAATTACCCAACGTATTAGGCGTATTCGTCCTGTAATCATCATCCAAATCCAAGAAATCCTGCATCTGACACATACACAAACTGGCTCTCGTCATGTAAGCAACCTTTATCATAGCCATTTCCACATCATCTGAATTAACATAATTTTTAATGTAATCAAGCTCATCAGAACCTCTGCTATTTACAAATCCCCTAAGCGTTTGATTGTCGTGAGTTCCAGTGTAATACACTGTGGTTTTTCCCACATTGTGTGGCAAATAGTCCGATTCCTCATTCAAATCAAACGCAAATTGCATCACCTTCATGCCCTTGAAGGAAAACCTATCTCGCAGATTTATAATATCATCAGTAATCAAACCCAAATCCTCGGCAACAATCCTGTCAATCAAGTTTTCTTTTTTCAAAATCTCAAAAAACTCCTCGCCCTTTGCCTTAATCCAGTGTCCGTTTTCAGCAGTGTTTTCCGATGCATCAATCGCCCAAAAAGCTTCAAATCCTCTAAAATGATCCAGACGAAGCACATCGTACATTTTCAAATTATGCTTCATCCTTTTCAACCACCATTCAAAACCAGTTTTCTCACAATAATCCCAATCATACACGGGATTTCCCCAATATTGTCCAGTTTCAGAAAACCTGTCCGGAGGAACTCCTGCAACAAGTTTCGGCGACAAATCCTCGTTCACCACAAACATATCGGGATTTTGCCACATATCGCTGCTTTCCTTCGACACATAAATCGGTAAATCGCCAAATATTTTTATCCCCAAATCATTCGCGTAATCTTTCAATTCGAAATACTGCTTGTAAAACAAACATTGTACGAATACATTGTACTCAATCTCATCTTTTAACAAATTTTCGTAATAATCGACGCTTTTCTTCTTGAGGTATTTTATATCATCCGAAAAATCCAACCAAGATTTGCCATTAAAATGCTTTTTCAAAGCCTCAAACAAACAAAACCCACGAACAAGTTCACGCTCACTAAAATTTTCTGTGTCGATTATCTTCAAATCCTTGTTACGTTCAAAAGCCTTTCTTAAAATCTCATCCTTTACTTTTGCCACATAATCGTAATCCACAAAATCATCTTCGAATTTGTAGCCACGAACATCTCTTTCCGTCAGCAAACCATCCTCAATCAACTTGTCGATGTCGATGTACATGTAGTTTCCAGCAAAAGTTGACGGCGACAAATACGGGCTGTTGCCATCAGAACTTATCGGAACAAGCGGCAATATTTGCCAGTAAGTCTGCTTTGATTTCTTCAAAAACCTCACAAACTCATACGCACTCTCACCAAAACTTCCTATTCCATAATCAGAACTCAAACTGAACACAGGACACAAAATCCCTGCTTTTCTATTAACACTCATATTAGCCCTTCTTGTTTTGTTCACGATACATTCTCGTGTAAATCTTGCCATTCGCCAACAATTCTTCGTGCGTTCCTTTTTCCACAATAACGCCCTTGTCCAACACATAAATGCAATCCACATTTTTAATCGTAGACAATCTGTGCGCAATTATAAATGTAGTCCTGTTTTGTTTCAATTTGTCGATTGCGTATTGAATCACAGATTCCGTTTGCGTGTCGATGTTTGCCGTCGCCTCGTCCAATATCAGAATCTTTGGATTGGTGATGTAACTTCTCGCAAATGCAATAAGTTGTTTTTCACCTGCTGAGAAACTTGCACCATTGTCCTTGACTTCCTCATCAAGACCATTTCTGAAATCTATCAACCTGTCCGCACCGATATCCCTCAACGCATTCTCCACTTCTTCATCTGTAAAATCCTTGTCGAGCCTGATGTTACTTTTCACATCTCCCATAAAAAGCACCGGATCTTGTGGCACCAGCGAAATATTCTCTCTTATAGAATCCACGCTGTAGTCGTTGAAATTCTTGCCGTCAATTGTGATCGTACCTTTTTGTGGCTTGTAAAATCCTAAAAGCAAATTAATTATCGTAGTCTTGCCACTTCCAGTAAACCCTACAAATGCAACACTCTCTCCGCTTTTTATATCAAGCGACAAATCTTTAAGCACAGGTTCGTTTTCAATATACGAGAAATCAACATTTTCAAACTTAACATCACCCTTGATGTCGCCGATTTCTCGTTCTGGAAACTCCTCGACCTCAGTATCCAATAATTCAAACACATGCTCTGCTGCACTGAACGATTGCTCCAACGAGCCCATTCTTTCCACGCAGTTACTGATGTACAAGAAAGTCCTCGAAGTGTATTCCATCGTCAAATACATGCTCCCCAACTTAACATCAGTATTTCCAGTCAAAACATTGTATGCGTAAATACCAAGTATCGTAATCGTTGCAAAGTTTCTGAGAAGTTGTGACACATTGTAGCTCATCGTACCATAAGCCCTGGTCACCATATACCCGTAATCATACACATTTTTCGCAGAAGTTTCGTAATCCTTACTGAAATCATCTTCCAAATTATACGCCTTGATTATCTCGATATTATTGATAGTCTCGTTGATTTTCGCATTCTCTTCGCTTATGTATTTTCTCATATTTGTAAATGCAAAGCGCGATTTTTGCAAAAATTTCTTAAAAACATAAAACATAATTGGAAAAAATAGGCACACAATAATCCCGATTTTCGTGTCAGTTATAAGCACCATCGCAATCATAAAAATACTCACAATTACGCTTACCATAAGCTGTGCCAACACCATTTGGTAGAAACTCTTCACAGTTTTCGTGTCATTTGTAATTCTGCTGACAACTTTTCCAGCCGGCAAATTATCATAAAAAGATATCGGCATTTTTTGAATGTGATCGTACACATCCATTTGCATTCTGCGTGCGATTTTGTTCGCAGTTTTCTCCAAATACACCGTAGAATTGTACTTCCACAGTGAATCCACGAAGAAAACCGCCGCATACAAGCACAACACCAACGCTAATTTTCTAATATTGTATACAAGTTTTTCTCCTGTAAGTAAATTGTTGATGATATACGCCAATATAATCGGCCCGATAATCTCGAACACAGTCATCAACACCGTAAACACCATCCCTATCGTCAAGTTTTTCTTCTCGTTTAGGGAGTATTTTATAATTCTATTCGTCACACTCTTTCTCATAAGCACTCTCCACTGTCTGTCTCAAATATTGCTCCTTGTACCAACCATCTTGTTTCATCAAAGAGTCGTGATTACCTCTTTCAACTATTCTGCCGTTTTCAAGAACTATAATCTCATCAGCATCCTTCACTTGGCTAATCCTATGAGTTGCGATGATATTAGTCTTGCCGGAGCGAATTTTTCTGAAATTATCCAAAATATTCTTCTCCGTTGTTCCATCCACAGCACTCATGCAGTCATCCATAATCAAAATATCCGGATTCTTTATCAAAGCCCTCGACAACGCAATCCTTTGTTTCTGACCGCCCGACAAACTAATTCCCTTTTCTCCACACAACGTATCCGTTCCATTCACAAGCTTATCCAAATCCTTCTCAAAATCGCTCATTCGTATAGCTTCCATCAATTCTTCATCCGTTGCATCCTTGTTTGTAAGCTTGATATTTTCGCCAATAGTCTTCGAAAAAATCATGTGGTTTTGTGGAACATATCCCATTCTTTCTCTGACTGATTCGATAGTATAATCGGTCAAGTTTTTGTCATTCAGAAGTATTTCTCCATCTTCTACATCGTAAAATCTAAGAAATTGCTTCGACAAAGTAGTCTTGCCGCTTCCAGTTTTTCCCAAAACACCCAAAGTTTTTCCAGGTGTAATTAAGAAATTGATATCACTGAGAACATTCTCCTTCGAAGTCGGATACTTGAATGACAAATTCCTAAACTCAATCGTAGGATTTTCCTTCAAATCAACAGCATCAGATTTATTCACAATGTCTTCCTTGTAATCCCACACCTCTTGAATCCTGTCCATACTCGCATCGGCTTGCTTCTTCACGCTGATGAAATCGCCCATGCCAATCATCGGCCAAATCAACAAATTCAAATAAAACATAAAACTCATCAGTCTTCCCACAGTAATGCTGCCAGTTCGTATCAAATAAGTTCCGTAAGAAATCGCAAGAACGTACGTCATAACCTCTATAGGCTTTTGGATGGGACCATACCATGCGATTAACTTTGCAGTCGCCATGTTTTTTTCGTACAAATCATCCGCTCTGTCTTGAAACTTCTTTCTTTGAAAATCCTTCAAATTATTTGCACGAACCACACGCACACCACTTACAGTTTCCAAAGTCTGATCATTCATCTTATCGAACGATTTTTGCGACTCATCAAAAGTCGTATTCAATTTGTTGCCGATTTTATTACTCACCACAACCAGTATTGGAAGTGGAAGCACACTCAACAAAGTCAACCTGAAATCTGTCGTCACAATCATCACGATAACTATCAAAATAGGATAAAAAGTCGAATCGAATAAACTCATCAAACCATATCCCGCAAAATCTCCCAAAGCGTACGGATCATTTGTAGCCTTCCCCATCAAAGACCCCGTGGAATTCTTCTCGAAAAACTCCGGCGATTGTTTCAAATATTTGTCGTACAACCTAGTCGTCACCAAATACCTAATCGTGTCATCGCCCCTAAACACATTCAAATTCCACACAACACTAACCACATAACACAACACACTTGCAACCAGACAAATCCCCAAATTAATCTTCAAGTTTTCAGCTGTCACATTCCTGTTGAAAATATTGTCCGCCACATTACCAATCATGTACGGCAAAACCAACTTGAAAGCATAATCAAAAATAAGTGCGATAATTGCGATTATGTAGCTTTTCTTGTAGTAATCAATAAACCACTTATACCTTTTTAACATACTTACTCCTTTACTTTTGCAATAAAAAATAGGGCTCATAAAGAGCCCCAAATAGCAAATTCTATTTTTGCAATAATTTAATGATGTGTTCTCTGAAATCTTCTCCATCCATAGTAACAGCACCTGTGCCACCAAAAATATCCACAGATACCTTGAAGAAGTTCACAACTAATTTGTCTCCCAAATCATAGTGTTCTTCAATATGACCTGGAACGAAAATCAATTCCTTCTTGTCTGTTTCAACATCATCAAGGTTCAAATGTTTGATAGGGTCAACCATGGCTTCAACCACACCCATATCTTCCATCATCCACATGTTGTTGTTCCAGAATCTTTTTTCTTCAGGACTTCCACCATTCAAAAGCTCTTTGTTTGTAATAGATGATAAAACTCTTCTTACAGCTTCCTCATCAAATTTGTCATTGTATATTAACTTCATTTCATCTCTATTAGCTACATCAATGATAAAAGATTCAGCAACCTTTTGACCTTCTGACGCTGATTGCCAGAAATATAGCATCATTTCAACTACTTCATTATTAATTTTAATGCTCATTATTCAGACCTCCTTCTTTCAAAAATTCTCTATATTAAATATTATACAACTAACAAAAACTTTTTCCAACAAAATTTTCAAAATTTCAACATATTTTCCAATAATTCTACAAATTTTCTTTTTTCAAATCCGCATACACCTTCATCGTATCATCATATCCAAGCTTCAAACCGTATCGCATCTTTTCCTTTTCAAACTCCAAAATTTTTGGGAAGTCCCTGTCCCATGTCTTAATAATCGTGTATTTTGGATTTTTCTTCAACTTATTCGTCAACAAATACGGCTTCAACGACACAATCACGACCTCATCGCACACATCATCAATCATCTTGTACGGATTATTCTCCATATACCCACCATCAATCAACCTCTTACCGTCAAGTTTTTCTTGCTTAAACACCAACAAATTGGAACTCGCACGCAAATAATCTCGCAAGTGACCTTGTGGAATATCCTCAATAAACAAATTCAAAAGCCTTCTTTGTTCCACATCAACAGTATTAAGCCCGAACTTCATCTTAGATTCACGAACTCTTTTCTCATCAATATATTCGCTCAACAAATCATTCAAAGGCTCCACACTGAAACCCTTGTTATCGATAAAATCCTTCGCCAAGACAAGCTTATCCTTAGCATTATCCAAACTTAAACTCTGTTCCATAATAGAATTGACATCATTGTCCTTTAAGCTAATCACATCATCGTAAGTCAAATTCTCCCACAATTTATACGCTATCTCCCAATCGCCCTGGCAAATCATAGCCGCATTGATAGCTCCAATCGAAGTTCCCACGACATAATCAAAGTCAATTCCCATTTCCACCAACGCCTTGTAAGCGCCAATCTGATAGCAGCCCCTCGCTCCGCCGCCTTCCAACACTAATCCTCTCATAAAGACCCCCTTCTTAATATGATTATATCATCAACCAACCCCACAATGTGTGATATAATTTTTCGTGAAAGGAAAACACATGTACACACTACTACTAATATCTGCGATACTTCTAATAATCGCAGCCTCAGACAATTTCATAAGTATGTTCACAGCAACAAGCACCATTTTATTCGTAATTAGTGCCATCGGACTAATATTTTCACCAAATTCCGGAACAATTTTGAACATAATCATAGCGATCAACGTAATCACAAATTTATTTATCCTTGCGATAATATCATACAGACTCTACCAAAAAGCAAAAGTCAAAGCCAACATCGCACTTCACTTATCAGCAAGTTTACTATACATCGCAATGATAGCAATAAACCTGTTCAAAATATTTGACCTTTACCAATACATAATAGGAATGAATTTGTATCTGAGCTTAATTGTACTGTCACACCTGCTTGGAAACCTCATAATCAAATACCGAAAAATCGCCACAGATTTTGACTACATCGTAGTCCTTGGAGGATCCATGAAAGGAATCGAACTGTCTGATCTCATCAAACAAAGAATGCTCACATCATTTTCCTACTACAGAACCGATAAAAGCATTATGATATTTTCCGGCGGCAAATCCAACGGAGACATCGAAGAATCCGTAGCCATGAAAAACTTCGCCGTCCAAAACAACATCCAGGATACAGATATTTTATTGGAAAAACTTGCCATGAACACAATGCAAAACATAGAATACGTAAAAACACTCATACAACAGCAAGATGCAGAACACGACAGAAAAAAAGTCTGCGTAATCACCAACAACTTCCACGCATTCAGAACCAAACTCATCTGCAACAAAATGAAAGTCAATTGGACAGTAATACCAGCAGAATCTAACCTCAACTCCAAAATCTCGACATACCTCATAGAATTATTAGCCGCAATCTACCTGGACATCGTAGTTCACATCATAATGCTTCTCATCATCACCATAATAATAGGCATCTTAGTATAATCGTAGCTATATTGTAGACATTCTCCTGATTGGAAAATCGAAATAGTGGTATAATATATGTAAAGAAATCGGAGGAGGATTTTATGAAAAACATTAAAAAATTTGGACTATTACTTGCACTTGTAGCTTCAGTATCATTATCAAGCTGTAGCAGCGAACAATCATTGAATAAACCAGATACAACAACATCAACAGCTGAAAACAACAAAAAAGACACAGCAGCTGACACACAAGAAAACAAAAAAGAAGACAAAGAAAACAAAGAAGACAAAAAACCAGAAGAAACAACAGAAGCTACAGAAAAAGACGAAACAAAAAAAGACAACCAACAAGAACTTACAGATGATGAAAAAGCAACACTAGATGAATTTGTAGAAAGATTAGAAAAATACGAAAACGGAACAGCAGGCGCATCACTAAAAATGGATAGACTATTCACAGAAATGGTCAACAGATGCACATCATTAGAAACAAAACCAGAAAAATCACAAGAATATCTAATCAAAAAAGTATCCCAAGTCAAAGACACTGAAAACTTCAAACAATCAGTAAAAGGACTAAAAGATACCATAGAATACTACAAATCAAACAAACAACAATACATCCAAGAACTAAAAGACAGTGGCGCAACATGGGATCCACAAATCAAACTAGAATCCTTGGAAAATGTAGTAAACAAATTCTAATATAATTAGGAAAGAAGCTGCAAAACAGCTTCTTTTTTTGTGAGAATAAAAACCTCTTCAAAATATGCAAAGCAGAAAACTACAATTGACCGAATATCTAGCTTACGAAAATAGGTTTAATTTATCCTAGATAGAGGTATAATTTTATTAGGAGGGATAATCATGAAAATTAATACAAAAAATCTTGTATCAATCACAGAAGCAAACCAAAACTTCTCTAAAGTAGCACGTTTAGTAGATGAGCAAGGATCTGCTGTCATACTAAAAAATAATAATCCTAAATACGTAATTATTAAATATACTGAATTTGAATCAGAACAAAATGCTGATGATGAATGCATCACAGAAATCTCAAAAAGAATCTTAAAACAAAATAAAAAAGCTTACAATGAACTCTCAAAATAAAATATTGCCAACATATCATAAATTAAAACAAAGCAGAAAACTACAATTGCCCGAATATCTGGCTTACGAAAATAAATAAATCCTAAGCTCATGAACCTAAAATCTCAAGTGCGAGCTTCGCTCTGGCACCAGTGAGATTTCTTAACGGTTCATTTCGCTTGGATTTATAATTATTTTCTCCAGATGATATTCTATAGCAATTGTAATAATCTGCTTTTTTCTCGTTTAGAGATATATAAATCTGTAGTAAAATTTCAAATTCGTATCCACGATTTTTATGGTATTTCATGCGAAAACCATAAGATTATACATAAATTCCTTTAGAATAAAAGGCTTTAACTAAGCGAGTCATCTGGAAAAAATTTAGAAAACTCAATCGAAGAAATCCGGCCAAAATTTGACCGCGTAAGCGAAGCGTGCTTCAAATTTTAGGATTTCGAGATTAGAGTTTTCCAATTTTTGGAAGCCAGAGGAGCGTAGTTAAACCTTTTATTCTGGTTTGAAACAACGTAATTCTAGCAACAAAACCCTGTTCCTGTCTACCTACACACGAATTCTTTTACTCCTCTATATCCTCAATATCATACCTATCCAAATCCTCATACACATACGACTGTTGAATACCACGCAAATAAACACCCCTGTCATCAACCATATCTGTCAAAGCATTCTTCAACAAGTGTTTAATCTCCAAAGAATTCACCGGCGACCTCTCCATAGCACTCAAATAATCAGCCCTGTCCACCATCGTCCAGTCAATACATTTGTTCAAATTCTTCTTCAACATCAAATCCAGCCAAATCCTAGTCGCACGACCATTTCCTTCCCTGAAAGGATGCGCCACATTCATCTCTACATACTTCTCAATAATCTCATCAAAAGACCCCTCTGGCATCCTCTCAATAATCGCCAAATTACTCTCTAAATACAACAAATTTGCAAACCTGAAATTTCCCTTTGACAAATTCACATCACGAGTCTTCCCTGCAAAATCAAAAATATCCTGAAACAAAAACCCGTGAATCTCCTGCAAACCCTTGTAAGTACCAACCTCAAAGTTATTGATAAAACCCTTGTCCCAAAGCTCAATCGCCCTCCTCTTAGACAAAAGCTCCTCATCAATCAACCTACCCATCAAACACCATCCCTTCTTATCATTATTTTATGTAAAATTCTGCGTAATTTCTAAACGTGTCGAATTTCATACGGTTATAATTTTTATTTTCTTTTATATAAGCGAAGCGTGCTTCAAATTTTAGGATTTCGAGATTAGAGCTTTCAGCTTTAAGAGTTTTTTAGTAGGAAGCCGGGTTTTACGAAGAATATCATTCGGAAGAAATTTTGTTGAATTCAAATCGAAGGGCTCCGGCCAAAATTTGACCGCTTGAGTGCGGAGCACGAGCTTCAAATTTTAGGAGACCAAGATTTAGAAATCACAAATTTCTGTAGACCAGATATTCGAGCAAACCTGCTCCTACGCCTTGTTGACGAGTGAAGTTAAACCTTTTATTCTGGTTTGAAACAACGTAAATCTAGAAACAAAAACCCTGTCCCTGTCTGCTTACACACGAACTCTCTATCTTCATCCAGCAGCCATAACTCCTGTCCTTACCTACCTAAGCAATGCCTCATACAAACGAAAATTCATTCGAAAAAATCCGTCAAAATCAGGAAGCAAAGCGCAAGCAAGCGGACTGATTTAGGATTTTGAGAGTTGAATTATCAACTTTCTCCCCCTAATCCCCCATGAGGTATGAGTCCTTTAGAATAAAAGGCTTTGACTAAGCGAGTCATCTGGAAAAAATTGTGAAAACTCAATCGCAGAAATCCGGCCAAAATTTGACCGCTTGAGTGCGCAGCACGAGCTTCAAATTTTAGGATTTCGAGATTTGTTGTTTTCCAATTTTTGGAAGCCAGACGAGCGAAGTTAAACATTTTATTCTGGTTTGAAACCAAGTAATTCTTGCAACCATAACCCTGTCCCTGTCTACCTTTACACGAACTTTCTATCTTCATCCTGCAACCACAACCCCTGTCCTTACCTACCTAAGCATCAGCCTAATACAAACGAAAATTCATTCGAAAAAATCCGTCAAAATCAGGGAGCAAAGCGAAGCAAGCGGACTGATTTAGGATTTTGAGAGTTGAATTATCAACTTTCTCCCCTAATCCCCCATGAGGTATGATCCTTTAGAATAAAAGGCTTTAACTAAGCGAGTCATCTGGAAAAAATTGTGAAAACTCTAATCGCAGAAATCCGGCCAAAATTTGACCGCGTAAGCGAAGCGTGCTTCAAATTTTAGGATTTCGAGATTTGTTGTTTTCCAATTTTTGGAAGCTAGACGAGTGAAGTTAAACATTTTATTCTGGTTTGAAACAACGTATCTCTAGCAACAAAAACCTGTCCCTGCCTACCTTCACACTAACTCTCTAACCCCATCTAACAACTTACCCCTCACTCAAAACCTACCTCAACACAAACTCTCTAATACCTCACCTTACAAACTCATACCTCAACACGCCCTCTTTCCCTGGCTCCAATTCCTCAACGACCTTACCTTGGTAAAACACATAAGCGCCACCCTTCGCCCTGTCATCATCATCCACAAACGAATTCACAAACAACACCGGCATTGGCACAAGCTGCGACTGTTTCTTGTAGTCCTCAAACTCATTCTTAAACCAGTCCTTCACCGAAAAATCGACAAACACAGGCCACAACAAAATATCAGAGTCAATCATAGAAATATAAGTATACAAATCCTCTTCCCAGAAATCACCGCAAATCAACGTTGAAAAACTCACGCCATCCATCTTGAATAAATACAGCTTGTCGCCTTCCCTGTAATCGCTGCAAGCAGAAGGCTCCTTCCAACCAGCACTCATTCTCCTGTAATTGTTCAAAATCTCTCCACGTTTTGTCACAGTCATCTGCGAAGAATAAAACGCACCATGATCATTCTCAATATATCCGAACGAAATCGCAACCTCATTCTCCCTCGCAATCCTGCGAATCTCCGCAATCTCATTCGAATTTTGCGTCACAGGAACACCAACATCATCCTTGTACACGAAACTCAAACACTCAAATCCTTGCAAGAAACTCTCCCCAAACACACACATGTCAGCTCCATTTTCAGCTTCCTCTCTCGCATATTTCTCAATCTGCTTCATATTAAATACCTTATCATTCAAACGTTGCTCTACAGCACACAAACTAATCTTCATTACTCAAAAAACTCCTTTGCATAACTAAGCTCTCCACGAGTCTTGAAACCATCCTCGCATCTCGCCATGAAATAATCATCCTCCACATAAAAAGGACACAAAATCCCGTAGTCCCTCGCCCTCGTGAAACCAAACCTCGTGAACACACCAGGCTCTCCCATCACGCAGACAAATTTCACCCCACGACTCATAACATCATCGACAGCATTTCCCACAAGCAAATTCACATTATCATCACTCAAATGCTCCTCGTCAATGTAGAAAATCGACAACAACAACCCATCGAACTTCCTCACACGACATCTCGTGAACATCACAAGCCCACAAATCGCATCGCCGTCTTCCAACACAAACGTACAATCCTCACAGAAACTCTCCGATTTCACAATGTCCTCAAACAATTTCACATCGCTCTTCTCAGAAAAACTATACTTCATATTAGAATCTCTCAACAAATCACAACATCTGTCGTAATCATCTGCATTATATAATCTATATCTCATAAATCCCTCTTTTTCATCATTCGTTACATCAATTATATCCTAATTCACACACATTTGCCATTTCCCCCACACAAAAAACTGCGAGCCCACACCCGCAGTTTCCTAATTTTTGTGTTTTCTAATATCCAACACGAATTTTCTAATATTCACAATAAGCACAATCCACGCTAATATCGTAAGCGCCAACAAAACATAATCAACAGTCTTTGATGACGAATCGCTCTTAGTGTTCATTGTCGCCGCATTCTTCTTACTTGTAGCATCTGTCATAGCCTTACCGGAATTCTCATCAACTCTCACGCAGTTAATCAAAATCCTTCTCGTAAACGGAGGATACATCGGATCACACGACAATATCGTCAGCATATCCTTGCCTTCCACAGGCTTCAACCTATCCCAATCCGACGGACTAATGTACTCTCTTCCGACAACCTTGTAAGTCAAAGTCTTCCCATGATGATGCACATACACCACATCATTAGAATACAATTGACCCACCTTCAGCAACATAATATCTCCGTACCAACCCCTGTGGCCCGCAAGCACACTACGCCTGCCCTTACCACCCACAGGAATCGAAGTACCGTCAAGTTGACCGACACCCTTCGCCAAATGATTGTAGCTAGCACCCAAATAGATAGGCTTCTTGAAATTAATCTTAGGAATCTCCAAATACCCGAAAATCCCATTCTCATCAATAACCTTGCTACCCTCAAGCTCAATATCCTCCGAATTAAAAGGATCCACAAGACCCGTTTCATCCACATTCACATTCGAATTGTATTTTTCGATTCTTTCGGAAAGCTCAGTCGTCATCTCGCCTTGACCCTTCAAAAACTCATCCATCTTTTTATCTTGTGAGAAAATCTTATACGACAAATTGCTCAAACAAAACGTCAACAACCCAATCCCCACAAACAAAATCACATAACCAAACTTCCTACTTGATCTCATTATTCTTCTTCCTTCTTCTTTGTCTAATATAATACCACAACAAAATCGCGATAATAATCAATGAAATAATCAAATAAATCTTGTACTTACCAGTCACTTGACTCACCAAATCCTTCTCCACAGCAGTAGGATTGTATTCAGTACGCTCAGCACGCACCAACAACCTGTGCGAATTAATCATATACGGAGTACAAGTCAATAACGTACAATAATCCTTGCCCTCTACAACCAAAACCTTGTCGAAATCGCTCGGCTCCACAACAAAAACGTCGATAACCTTGTACGCCAACACCTCTTTGATATTGTGAATGTAGAACACATCGCCCTTCTTCATCTTGTTCAAATCAGTAAACAGCTTCGCAGTAGGAAGACCCCTGTGAGCAGTCAACACAGTGTGCGTACTCTTGCCACCAACAGGAAGGGAAGTCCCCTCCAAGTGACCCACACCCTTTTGCAAAACCTCCTCACTCGTACCAGCGTAAATCGGCAAATCCTGATTAATCTTTGGAATCTCAACGTGGCCTATCTTTTCTTTTACCTCGAGCATTCTCGCATACTCGCTAATCGCATTCTTCTTTTCCTTCTCAGAATAAGGATCCGCAAGCTTACTAGGATCCAAAGTCTTGTTGTAAATCTGAGCGAGCCTAATCCTCCTGTCAATCTCCTTCTTGTCAATCTTCTTAGCCGTAGTATCAAAATCGTGCACCGCACTGTTAGCCTCAATCCTGTAGTACAACCTCGAAATCAAAGGATACATCGCCACAGCAAACCCCACCAAGAAAATCAACACATACTTCAAATTTTCCTTTAACTTAGACTTCTTCATGCTTATCCTCTACATCCAGTTCCTTCAACCTCTTCTTCGCCTTACGTTGACGATAAATCAAATACAACAAAATAGCGATAATAACCAAAGAAACATAGAACAAATACCTGTAAATATAACTTGCCTTATTATCAGCAATCAGAGCCTCATCCACAGCTGGAACATAAGGAACCCTATGACCCCTAACCAAAAGCCTGTGCGAATTAATCATAATAGGAGTACAAGTAAGTAACGTACAATAATCATGACCCTTCACAATCAGCAAATCATTAAAATTAGACGGCTCCACAATCTTAATCTGATCCACCTGATAAGCCAACGTCCCGAAAATATTGTGAACGTAGAACTTATCGCCAATCTTCATCATCTTCAAATCCGTAAACAACTTCGCCGTAGGAAGCCCACTGTGCGCAGTCAACACCGCGTGAGTATTGTTCCCACCAATAGGAAGAGAAGTCCCCTCCAAGTGACCAATCCCAATCTGAAGCACATCCTCGCTCGTACCAGCATACATCGGCAAATCCTGATTAATCTTAGGAATCTCAACGTGACCGATCTTCTCCTTCACCTCGAGCATTCTCGCATAAGCCTTCCTGCCTTCTTCTTGGTTCTTCTTGTCGTAAGGATCCTTACTCACCACATTGTTCAACGAATCATTGTAGCCCTTCGCCAAAGCCAACCTCTTATCCAATTCTTCCTTCGACAAACCCTTCACAGCCTTGTCGAACTCCTTCACTTGATTTGTGGAATCCACCCTATAATACAACCTAGAAATCACAGGATACATCATCACACCAAATCCCAACAAAAATATTAAAATAAACACAAAATTATGCTTAATCTTCTTCCACATTACAATAACCTTTCTCCTACACCGATTTCTAAGTCAATTATACCTTAAAAAAATAAAATCGAAAAATATTTGATAACGAACATAACCAAACCCTCACACCAATAACACATCTCACAAAATCGTAGACCACCTAGCATGAGGGTTTATTTTTGCATATTCTCAAATCTATTTTTCGACTTACTTAATATTTTTTCCTATTAACTTATCGTCCTTCGCAATTATCCACTTACCAATAAAGAACATAATCGCACCGCCAATCATACTCATGAAAAACCTAATGTCCCCAGTCTTTGGAATACGACGAGTAATATCTCCACCTGGAGTTCTTCGTCTAGTAATATCGTCGCCCGGAGTTCTTCGTCTAGTGATAGTATCTCTCTTGTTAGTAATGAAAGCAATGGAAATAGTCTTATCATCGGCTTGTTTTTTGATTTCAAATTCCACAGGCTCACTCAACAAAATGAAACCTTCCGGAGCCTTTATCTCAACCAAGTAATACTTACCATAATCCATATCTTCCACAGCAAACTTACCATTGTCAGCACTTGTCACGATATAATCCTTGCCATCTTTCTTAACAGGCTCAAACTTACCGTCTTTGTTCTTAGTCATAACCTTGAACATCGCACCACCCAAAGGCTTCTTAGCTTCATCAGTCTTCATGAAATCATGTCTGCCCTTGTCAGTAGTAGTCTTACTATTTACAACCCTAAGTTCCACAGACTTATCAGAAATAGTAAACTTAGTGTCAATATTTTTAATCATATAACCTGCTGGAGCTTCCACCTCTCTGAAAATATAATCGCCCTTTTTAATATCGTTGATTATAATCTCACCAGATTCATTGGAAATATACAAACCCTCATCAGATTTTTCCTCATTCTTAGATTCCTTATTGGACTTTTCTTCCTTTTTAACTTCCTTGGAATTTGCGTTCTTCGATTCATCTGCTTTTTCTTCAGATTTCACCTTGGATCTGTCGTCATCTTTTGGAGATAGTTCAAGCTTATCATCTTTTTTCAAAGTAGCCTTGTTCTTAACCTCAACATACTCGCTACCCTCTCTTTTAAGTAACTTAAACTTAGCACCCTTCAAAGGATTGCCGCTCTCGTCCACTTTCACAAGTCTCACATTCGTAGAAGATTCCTTCGCATGAATAGTCACATTCTTGCCGTCATTCTCCACATCATCTGGAAGGTTAATCAAAGCAGGAACAATATCCTTGTCCCTTTTAATTCCAGAAGTATCCCTCATATAGTATGCACCAGCACTCAACTTATCAAACACAATTTGATTGTCCTTAAACTCCATCACCCTTTTGTCAGAATACTTAGAATTCAACTCTTCAATAGATAACTTATTAAGTTCATCAAGCTTACTTGATTTATTATCGTATGGCACTTGTTTTCCAGTCACCTTCCACAACGAAATATCTCCACGAGTCTCTCCTAGCTTCTTATCCACCGTCACAGTTATCGAATAATCCCCCGCAGCAAATGAAGTGCTAGTAAGAGTCATCGCCACCATTATCATAACCATTAAAATTTTTTTTAAAATCTTCATATTATTACCTTCCATTTATAGTTCTATATTAACATTGTTATATTCTTCTAAAAGTGCAAATACATCACATATTTGCACTTTTAGAAGAAGGAAAATTGCTTTTCCTTCGTTCTTGTTCTTCTAGTTATTATCTAGCTTCAGTTGCTTGTCTTTTTTTGATAGCGATAATAGCTGATGCCATTATTGCAAGACCAATAGCAGTGAAGATAATAGTACCAATACCACCTGTTTGTGGGATAGTTACCTTCTTGTTGATTACTTGTTGTCCGTATGTTTGAGTTTGACCTTCAGCTATTGTTTCTTCATACTTGAATTCTTTAGCAGCATCACCATCATATGAGCCTTTTGCTACTGTGAAGTCAACTGGTCCATTTAATTTAGCAAATCCATTTGGAGCTTTAATTTCTTCTAACTTATATTCTCCATATGCAAGTCCTGTTATTTCAAATCTACCTTGTGAATCTGAAACAAGTTTTACAATATTTGGTATGTCTTTTACATCTTTAATTTTCTTATCTGCATTTGCTGGATCATCATTATATGCTTTTAAATCAAACCATTCATATTTATTTGCAGCTGCTTTAAATGCGTCGTTGTATTCTTTTTGTGCTTTATCAATCGCTGCTTTTGCAGTTTTACCTTTTTCACCAGCT
Source organism: Finegoldia sp. BIOML-A1 (assembly GCF_009678325.1). Lineage (NCBI taxonomy): Bacteria > Bacillati > Bacillota > Tissierellia > Tissierellales > Peptoniphilaceae > Finegoldia > Finegoldia sp. BIOML-A1. The sequence goes on along the minus strand of NZ_WKZF01000006.1, from coordinate 18,008 downwards.
TGTTCTTCAGCTGTAAGTTTGTTATAATCCTCTACAGCTTTATCTAATGTAGCTTTCTTATCTGCTACATCATTTTTTTCTTCTAATTTTGTTGTTAAATATTTACCTTCTGCATTCTTAACAACAAATTCTGCTCCTGCAAGTCTATTTTTATTTTCATCAGTCTTAACAAATTTCTTACCACCTGTAACAACTTTTGGTTCTGTTGGGTTAAGTGGTTTTGGATTGTTATCCTTATTGTTTGTTATTAATATTTGACCGTTTTCACCTTTTGTAAAGTGAGCAGTTTGGTTCATGTTATTATCTTCTTCAACTTTGTATTGAAGTTCTTTGTCAAGTCCTGTAAATTTAAATGACCATACATTACCTTGTTCTGTTTTAGTAGTTGGACCTGTTATAGTTTTTTCATTTCCAATTGGTTTGTATTCTGCATTCGCTGTATAAGTTGTAGTAGTTTCTAATTTTCCAGCATTTTCTTTTGTTTCAAATCTAACTGTACCAATTTCTTCACCAGTTTGAGCGTTAACTAATTTAAATGATGCCCATTCTCCTTTTGCTGGAATTCCATCAGCCCAAGTCTTCTTAACAGTTAAGTCTCCATTTTCGCTTGGTTTTGTAGGGATAGGAGTGTTTCCTTCGCCTGGTTTGTTATTTCCATAGTGGAAAGTGATGTCGTTGGCTTCAGGAATGTCAACTACTGTTATAGATTTTACAGTTGCAGAGTAAGTTAATTTTACTTCTACAGGTGCATCTTTACCATTAACTTTTCCTAATCCTGTTTCAGTAAGTTCTATTCTAAATCCATTTGTATTTTTATCTGTAGTTACTGTGTAATCAACATCAACTTTTGCATCTGCTCCACCAATTGTAACTTTTAAATCGTTATTATATTTAAGACCTTCAGTCATTTCATCTGACCAGTAAGCTGTTTTTAATTTAGATTTTGCTGGAATTTGTGTTTTTACTTCGTAAGGAATCTTTTTACCAATTTCTGCTTTAGCTGTTGCTTTTTTCTTTTGGTAGTTTTCGTAAGCAGCACCAGCGTTTAGTAGATCTTGATTTTCAAAACCTTTTGCAGCTTCTAACCCTTTATCTTTTTGGAAGTTCTTGTCGATTTGTGGTTTTTCTTCTGTGTTCTTTGGATAAACGTGAGCTTCTTTTACTACACCATTATTGTTTACTAATGGTAGAGTAATTTCTACTGGAACAGCCTTGCTATCTGTAAGAATACTACCAGATTTTTTGTTGAAATATGTTGACTTGTCGTGGATTTCTTCGATAGAGAAGTCTCCTTTTAATCCCTTAGTAGTAAATTTAATACCGTCTGCCTTAGTTAAACCTGCAAGAAGTTCAAATCCATCTGGTAATTTTGCATCTAAAGAATCTACTGCACCATATTCTGGTTTTTCAGCTTCTTTTGTAGCTGTTTTAATAGTTACATATTTGCCTTTGTTATCTCCACTGTTGTATTTAACAGCAAAGTATGCACCTTCAATTTGTTTGATATCTTTGCCAGCTAATGAATTCAATGCTTTTAATTGGTCTAAATTTTGAGTACCATTGTATCCATCTTTTTCAACTTGTTTGTAATCCCATGCAGCTAGTGTAGCTTTGTCCATAATTAATTTGTGTAAAGTTACAGTGTTTGTTGTTTCATCAGCTGCACTTGATAATAGTGGGGTGAATACGCCAACGATCATCGCTAATGCCATGATTAGTGATAAAAATCTTTTTTTCATAATATAACTCCTTTATATTTATTTTATAACCATTTGCTTTTCGCAAATTATTACCTTAACCTTGCCTTTTAGGCACTTTTCTCTTTGAGGCTTCGTCCAACATATCATTTTATTGGTATTCTTAGACTTTGCCTTTCGCAGACCTCTCTATCTGCTTTCTATAATCAAGCCCTTTTTATTAGAACTTCGATTAGCTTGTTAATTTTTCTTAACGTCTTTTTCTCTCATACATAGCCCTTGGACTATATTTATTTCTTGTAGCCTTGTATGTGTATGTTCTTATCTCTTTTACTTCTGTAAGCTCAAGACCTTCATATCTCTCATCAGATTCCGTACCCGAATTACCATTCCTGTACATATCTTCCTTGATAGTTTCAAGAGTGTATATTGCGTTGTTTAAAGTTATTACTTTCGTTGAACCGGAATTTATACCATTATTATACATCATATAAAAATGACAAACGATAGCAAGTATAAGGACAACAGCAAAAATAGTATTTGCAATTTCTTTTAAATCAATAAGTTTTACTGATATCGCAATTAATGATACAAAAAGCGCCACGTAACTTATAAATTCGCCTTCTTTTCTTACGCTTATATCAACATCATCTCTATAACTTTTAAAAGCATTCAAATCATTTAATAACTTGTCATAATCAATTTGATTAGCATCCAAATAGAATTCATTTACATAATTAATTATCTGATTCTTATCTAATTTCGTAAATGTTTTACAATTTGTTGATACTGTATAAGATAATTCATATACAATATTTTTATTTTCTAATCTAACTAATCTTAACTTGCTTTCTTTCTTACCATCATTTCCCATAAGACCACCTCATTGACGTTTAATAGATTTGTCCGAACATTATCGAGACCCGGGGACTTGGCATGTCGCCTCATCCCCTTATCTCTTTGTAGTCCCTTTACGGAGGGTACCTCATCTTTTGATCTAATCCAATCATGATAAAGCACTCTCTCTTCTCTTACGTCTGTACTTGTAGTACGCCGTTGTCATCATCACAGCACCCACTACAAGGAATCCAATAATACCCAACGCCCCTGTCAATGGATAAGTCGCCTTACGGTTTTCCACTGGTATTGGTGTAATGTTGGACTTGTTCACATCTACATAGACTGGATCAGTTCTTGATAGCGTATTTATATCAAGACCGTGATCAGCAGTATCTAGTATTGTGTTGTCAATAATTAGTTCTGCTTTTTGATCAACCGATGTTTTGTTATCAGCTAATGTTCCAGTGTATTCTACAACTATAGTATCTGTTGTAGAAATAGTTGTTGAGTCAGTATCTTTCCCAAGAAGTTCTTTTAGTGAGTATCTTGAACCAGTGTTGTTGCCTACTGTACCATATTCGATTGCATCATGTGTAGTGAAGTCTGTGTCTTCTAATTCAGCAATTGATTTCTTATCATCTTTTCCTGGTTCTTTCTTTAGAAGAGCGACTTTAACCTCTCCACCAATTCCTTCTTTACCATCAGATTCTATGAACTTAGGTGTAATACTCCAACCATTTTCTAGGATTCTTAGGTAAGAAAAGTTGTTGATACCAGTGATCTCTTCATGTTTAGGATTTATTACAATTCTTTGTGTGAATGTCTTCTTATCCTTATCAACTGATAGGACTTGGCTAGTTATTTGTCCTTTCTTACCCATGGTCAAGCTTGCCTTTAGTGGGTCTTTTTCAAGAACTGAAACACTTCCACCTTCAAGTTTAAACTCTTTAATCTTACCAGGGAGTTTAGAATATCCTTCTGGTGCTTTAGTTTCTACTAGTGCATAGAAACCATCTTTGGAGATTGGAAGTTTGAACTTACCATCTTTTTCAGATGTTACAGTTATTGGTTTGTCAACTTCTTTTCCATTTTCTTTCACTTTCTTAGTAAGAGCAGCGTACTTGTCGTCTTCCTTTTCCTTGTAGTGAATTTCAAATACTGCACCTTGAAGTGTCTTAGTATTGTCATCTCCGTCAACTTTAACAAATTCAATGTTCTTGTAGTTTACTACCTTTATTGGATCTGATCCTATTGGTTCGTTGACAGTTTCAGTTTTAGTTTTTTCTCCTGTTAAATTGTTAGCTAGACCTTGAACTGCGCTTCTAATTCTTGCGGTTACCGGCTTATTTTCTGCTGGTGTTTCTTCTGATGGCTTAGTAACTTCTTTTGTTATTATACCTTCCTTATCTACAGTGAATTCTTCTATATGACCTTCTATCTTGTTGTAGCCTGCTGGGGCTTCTTTTTCTATAAGGGCATATTTTCCTGGAGCAAGTTTTTCGTATTTTACTAATCCGTCTTCTCCGGTAGTCTTTTCAGATTTTTCCACTTCAGTCCATTTTTCACCATCTTGTTTTACAAGGGCGAATTTCGCACCTTTAAGAACTCTTCCTTCTAAATCTGTCTTCTTAAATGAGATTTCATTCTTAGGGTTTTTTACTGTTATTTCAAGCTTAGCTTCCGCATTAGTTCTATTTAATTGGGCATAGACATAGTCGTGTCTTTCAGCACCCACTAAATGGTAATTGTATGCGTTATATCTGTCGATTTTACCTTGTGCTTCATAGTCTTCTGTATCCTTCTTGTCCTTGATATTACCAGTAACTCTTATTATATAAGTGTCTTCTGGTTGTAAATATCCATTAGGGAAAGTATAAACTGCAGAATTGTATCTAGATACATCGCCATAATAAGTGTTGTTGTTAATCAAGTAAATGCTTCCATTGTTTACAAGTTTATTTACATCTACTGCATAAGATGGTGGCAAGATATTGTTCATATTGTATTGCCAATTTCTATTGTAATGATTCAATAAATTATCATTCACCCTAAAGACTTGCATTCTAAGATTTTCTACGCCCTTAGCTGGAAGATAAGTGAACCTACCATCATGTATTAGGTTTTGATCCCTATTTAGATAGAAGATGTGTTCAAATTCACCAGTTTTGGTATCAAAGTAGGTTATCTTGGAAGATATGTTTGGTCTAGTTCCATAAGCTTCTGCAAAATGTGTTCCTAGGTCAAATATTACATTTACATTCTTAAATGTGCTATTTGTATTATCTCCGTTCATTTTAATTCCAACAGGCACATTATAACGTGATGTTGTGAATTTGGAATGGGTAATGTGACCTACGATACTTGTGTTGAAGTCTGTTAATTCATAGGTTCTAGCATATTCTGTAAATGTGTAGGTGATTATGCCATTTGTAGCGTCATAATCAGCCTTGGCTATTGTACCAATTCCGTCTGCGTATATATCTAGACCAGATACTAAGTCTTTGTTGTAGATACCATATAGGTCGGTGTAATCACTTAATTTAACTTGGAAATAATCTCCAGGTCTTATAGTTTTACCATTTGTTATTTCAAAGTCATTGTCAAATCTAAATAACTGAGCTGAGTTAGGCCAGATTGTGTTTGGTATTTGTTTATAAGGGTCGTTGTCCGGTCTAACTATTGTCATATCAGATTTTTTTAGTGTAATCTGACTTGTTAGATCTACACCAGTTCTTGCTATTGGACCACTGTATGGGTCAAGTCCCTCGCCACCAATAGAGAAGTGCCATACTTGACCCTTGTTTTGGTAGCCATTAACTGATCCTGTTTCTACTAATTCATAATCACCTATTGGTAGATTTTCAAATTCTATCTTACCATTAGCATCTGAAGTAGCGTTGTAGATTCCGTCAACTTTTTTGTCTGTACCAGTATCTGTACCAGTTTCGTCTTCTGTTTTCTTTCTTGATAGTCTAGTTAGCTTAAAGTTTGCACCCTTAAGGGCATTTCTTTCGCCATCTTTTTTGTTGATAGTGATAGAACCCTTACCAGGTTTTTCGTTTATTATCTTACCCATGTTTTTCGCAGTGGCGCTTGTTACGAAGTCAACTAGCTTACCATCTTGTACAGAAGTTGTTTTTTCTGGCACATATTGGTAAACACCATTAGCGCCTTGATATTCTAGAGAAACAAATCCAGATGAATCTGAAATTATTTTAGTTTGAAGTAGAGCATATTCACGTCCATTACTTACTACTAAAGTTAACTCTTTTAGCAGCTTGCCGCTAGTTGCATCAGAAGATTTATAAATAGTTGTTTCCATGTTGATTTCTTTAGAATCAACTTCATTAATTTTAATTTTCTTTTTAGCATCCTTTGGATCTGTCATATATAAGCTAGTCAAAGCTTGACCCTTATCATCTCCAGGGAACTTAACCTTAATAGTTTTTATATCTATTATCTTTCCTGTTTCAGGATCTACAATCTTACCAGAGTCTGTCTTTATTGTTTCTACAGTGAAGTATAGAAGTGGTTCGTTTATAGGTCTGTAGCCCTTTGGTGCTTGAACTTCCATTAGTCTGTATCTACCTGGTTCTAGGTTTCTGAAACCAAAGTAACCGTTGAAGGCAGATGCTACAGTTGATCCCTTGACATCTTCATAGTTTCCACCAATAAGTTTTTGAATCTTAAATACTGCTCCTTCAAGTCTTTTTTCAGTTACTTCTTGACTGTCCGCCTTATCGTCTGGATTGTCACGACCGTGTTTTGAGAAGGTGATGTTGTATTTTTCCTTTTCATTTTCGACTACCAACCCATCTTTTGGAACTTCATTTTCAGTTTTTGAAGAGTAGATAGGATTTAGGTCTACAGATGTGTCTGCGTTGTGGTAAGACCTAGTAGGTATAGCTGGGTCAATCTTACCAGTAATATAATCGCCATTGCTTAGAGAAAGTTTTTTACTGATATAATTAGCGTATTTTTGACCAGCTGGTTTTTCTTTTGCCCAAGCATCAGCTCTTACTTTTCCGTATCTTGCTTCTAAATATTTTCTCATCGCTTCAGCACCACCCTGGTAGGATGCTGTGTTTTTACCAGTCTCTCCAATAACGGTGTCAAAGTAATTTTGAATAGGGTCTAAAAGTTGCTTAAACTCTCTCTTACCTCGATAGAAGTCAACGTGAAGGTCGATCTTTCCATAGTCTGCTGGATTGATTTGAGCTTCAGTCTTCTTATAAGGAGCTTTTTTAACAGGTTCCTTACTTGGTTTTCCATTAGCGTCAGTGAAGTTAAAGTTTTTGTCTACATATACTTCGTTAGTTGCTGTACCATTTATAATGGCATCGTCATAGTAGCCTTCGACTTCTACTATATAGACTCCCTTGCCAATGTTTAGTTGGTCTTCGTCAAAGCCCCAGTCAAATGGTCTCCACCTTGCAGTGTTTACCATGGACATATTTGGATTTGATAAGTCGTAAGTTCTTAGGATCTTATCAAAAGCTTCAGCTTGAATGTCTGCATTATCTCCTGGGTTTACTAATTCATAAGTTGTCCTATAGGCAGTCTTTACACCTTCCTTGATAGTTACTGGAGGAAGTCCAGGTCTATCAATTTCTTCCCTCTTGTATTTTGGAGTGATTTGTACGTTTAATAAGTCGCTACCAGTGTAATATCTAGTGTCTATATAGATTCTTTGTACATAAGTCTTGGTTTCTGGGTTGATATAAGTTAGTCTAGATTTTACTTTTATATCAGTTCCAGAATAAGCTCTTGCATTTGCTTTTTTATCGTTATCTATAAAGCTTGATGGAGTATCTGTTGGACCCTTGTAAACAGAATACATACGTCCACCGTCATCTCTTACTTCAATCTTCCATGGAGCAATAATTCTCTTGTAACCTTCTGGGGACTTTTCTTCTGTCATTACGTAGTAGCCCTTTTTAAGCTTAACTACATTTCCCTGAGCATCCTTGAATGTTACATTTCCTTCTTTATCAGATGTTCCTTTTAATGGTGTGAACTTGTCGTCTTCTGTATCGTACTTATCATCAGTCATCTTCTTGATGATAAATTTAGCACCTTCAAGCTTATTTCCATAGCTATCAGTCTTGATAACCTTAGGAGTTATACCATCTTTCTTGTTAGTGATTTGTACTGGTTTTTCAGGATTATCACCGATTAAAAAGTCCTTGCCTTCTTCTGGTTCGAAGCTATCTAATAAATCTTCAGGTTTTGGTATTGGTGTAAAGCTTGCTGATACTTTAACAGCACTTTCTGGCATTGTAAATGAGTAAATCTCTTCAGAGCCCTCTGATGCAGCTTGTCTCTTGATAGATACGCTTGAAATCTCAAGATCACCAATACTATCTGCTGCTAGTGATACATCACCGGATCCTGCTTGTGATTTTCCATTAACTTCTATAGGAGCATTATTATCTGCCCTTGTTACAGTTAGATTATTTAATTGATAACCTTCAGCTGGTTTTACTGTAAGTGTTACAGTTTCTCCTGGTGCTGCAGAAGTTGGACTTACTGATACACTTCCATTTTGAATATTACTTGGAACATTAACCATTTGTGGCTTTGATGTAGATGTTTCCCACACTGGGGTAATAACAACATTTCCTTTAATTGTTATAGTTTCGCCTGGTTGTTTAACTTGTCCACTTACATTCCATCCCTTAAATACTTGACCTTGTGGTCGTGTGAATTTATTAGCTGGTAATGTGTAAGTGTCGTTTTCTGAAACTTCTACAGGATTCATTGTGCCTGAACCATTGTTAGCATTGAAACTTACTGTATATTTTTTGATTTGAGCTTTAAAAGTAACATCAACAACTACGTCGCTATTTGGCATTGTAAATGTGTTGTTAGTTACTGGGATGTCAACTTGTCCACCTCTAACCACAATCTTATCAACTACATATCCATTATTTGGAGTGGCTTTAATAGTTACCTTATCTCCAACATTGGCACTTGTAGGAACTTCTACCTTTCCATTTGATGGAGTTTGAGTTTTTATCTTGTGCTTAGTTGGAACTTCAGCTTGTTTCTTAAACCTAGCCTTAACAGTTACATCACTATTTGGCATTGTGAAGCTATAGGATGTGCCGTTATTAGTGTAAGAAACTTTTGCTCCAGATGAATATAATACCTCAAATTTTTCAAGGATATAACCAGGATTTACTTGTGGTGTTACTGTTACAGTGTCTCCTGCTTTTGCAGTTCTAGTTGAACTATTGATTGTTCCTCCATCGCCAACATCACTGCTAGTCAATAGATTTACATCGTAAGGTTGTTCTTGAGCTTTGTTAATGTCATTTGCACTATTGTAGGATTCTTTAGCAGTTGTAGATCTACTTGGATTAACAACTTCCCAAGTATTTGCAGCAAAAGATCTTATATTTGCTAATCTTAAGGCTGCCATGATCCTAGATATATTATTATTTCCGACAATTAATCTAGAATTTTTATCCTCGCTGGCAGTTCTTTCTTCTGTATTTGCAGAAGGATCTTTTTCTCTAATGTAGATTTTGCCATCTTTAAGAACTGCAACTTGCCAATCAATGTTAGATTTTTCGTAACCTTTGGCTGCTCCTTCTTCTACTAATTTGTAGATACCTGGAACTAAGTCCTTGAAAGATACTTTTCCATTTTCATCAGACTTGGTCCATCTTGTATCTTCGCTAGGCTTTGGTCCAACTAGTTTAAAGGTTGCACCTGTGACTGCGTCGTGACCACCAGATGCATTTTCTTCTTGGTTTACCTTGTCGATAGAAAATTCGTATCTTTTCTTTTCGTTTGTTACATCTAGGTAATCATCTGATATATAAGAACCCTTGATATCATCTGTGATATTTTTTTTCTTAATAGGATCTCCTACTACTATATCTGATACTTGTTCGTAGTAGTCTGATTTCCATGATGGTCCTTCTGATGTGTTAAGGTCCATTCCAGTACCTACTCCACCATATTCAGATGTGTAAGGAATCTTAACATCTACAACTATTGGTCTTCCTTTGATTAAGGAGTTTCCATTTGCATCAGTTAAGTTTTCTTTCTTGAAAACTAATTGTAGTCTGTCGCTATAAGAATATTCTAGAGATGATTTATCTATCTTATCAGTAATATCTGTGTAATTATAAGAATATAGTCTGATATCTTCCACGTTTGTAGTCACTGGATTATCAAGAGTGTAAATCTTTACATCTTCTTTTCCTTTTCCAGCATACCAGGACATATTGTCATCCCAAAGTTTTTCTCTGTGAACAAGAGCACTGTTGATGTCTATATCTTTTCCTTCTGGGTTTATTACATATCTTTGGATAGCGTATTTATCAGTTTTATTTATACCGACAATTCTTGTACCTAGCTTGTAAGGTGTTATTGATTTGTCTGCATAGCCTGTTTGTCTGTTATCACCTGAGATAAACTTATCAGTTGGTCTTTGTGATACGTTGACCCAATTGACTCCATCTTGAGTTAGAAGTGAATTTTCAAATTGTTGTGTTTCCCCACTAGAATCGTCTTCTTTTTTCTCATTGTAAGTGTAAATCTTAACTTTATTGTTAGCATCAACTTCCACTACCCATTTACTATCAAGTGTTTGGTAGCCATCAGGTGATTTTGTTTCTTCTAGGATATAAGTTCCTTTTTCTAGAGATTTATTGAACTTTACAACACCACCATCTCTAGATGTACCTGTAGCAAAGGCATTTGTTTCGCCTTGTTTTGTTAGTTTAAATTCTGCACCTTCTAGTGGCTTGTTGTCTGCATCTTTCTTATAAACTCTAAACTCTGTGGCTGTAGGTTTGTTTCCTACTGGTATTTGTATTTCCTTACCATATATTGTTCCGCCACTAGCATTTAGACCGATTTCAGTAATTGTTACATTACCATCTATACTTACATTGACATTCCATCTTCTGTCAGTCTTTACAAAACCTGTTGGAGATATTTCTTCTTTTAGGGTATATGAACCTGGTTTTAGATTTTCAAAGCTTACAATACCATCTGCTCCTGATGACCTGTATATAACATTATTGTCTTCATCAGTTAATGAGAAAGTCGCCTTTGCAAGAGGTTTACTATTTGTTTCGTCTTGCTTTAGTATGCTAAACTTGCCTGGTTCATATTTTTTATTGAACAATCCAACTTCTTGGCTGTAGAATTTCGGAATTTCCCCTCCAGTTTGATCAGCAATAGCTTTATTTGCATTGGCCTTTGATACAAAGGCAGAGTTGAAAGGTCCATTGGACATATTGAAGGCTCTCCATGTGTTGTTGAACTTGTCTATATCAGAAATTTTGAAAGTCTGTTCAATAATATAGCCATCTTTGTTGCTATTATTTACGCTTGGCATTTGAATGTTTAAAGGACCCTTGTCTTCAACCGTACCCCATGTATTTAATTTACTAGGATCGTAATTTAATACTACATCGCCATTTCTATCATTTGTGATTTTTTCATTAGGATTTATACTCCTACTGTAAATTAAATGATAAGTTGATGGATCTTGCTCTGGTCTTACACCAAAGGATAGGGGCATATTGTAGTTTACCTTCTTATCTGTTTGTAATTCAGGTAAATCAATTTTTCCCATATCCGGTGCTGTTCTATAAATCTTGACATCTGTAAGGTCATATGGAGATTTAGTTCCGTCGCCTTTCCATTTTACGTAGTTTCCTGCTGTGTAATGTCTTACAGACTTCCAGTTAAAGTTAAGGACGTCTTTTTTTCCTGGTTTTACATAGTCAGGGTTATAGTATGCCAAGGCTGTTACATACCAGTTGCCATCATCAGACTTATATACATCTCTAAAGTAATATGCTTGAGAAGGTCTTGAGTCTGCTGGGTCATAATAGTATAAGTTGTAGTCAGCAATGATAGACGGAGTTATGGTGTTGTTATTTAAACCTTCTTGTCCTGGAGCAACTGTAACTGTGAAGTTATAGGTTCCATCATTTTGAGCAAAGTATTTAGATGGAATCATACCAACTAATTTAATATCTGCTAAAGTCGGTCCACCATCTGAATTTTTATTAAAGACATAAGTTAGCTTATTAGTTGTGTAATCAAAGTAAGGGTCTGCAATGGCTTTTCCGTCTTTCATTATCTTAGGAAATTCAGAAAAGTATTGAGTGAAGTCTAGATTTGGGTCAAATTGGATTGAAAATCTAGTTCCAGGTGCTGAATTGTCTAGGTTGATTTTCGCAGTATAAGATAGAGATTCAAGGAAATATGCTTCCCAGATACCTGGCCTTCTACCAATACTTCCATTTTCCTTATCATTTACATAAAGGTCTTGAGTCACGCTTGTAACTTTTGCCCTAGAATCATCTTGACCTTGTTCTATGTCTTTTATGAAGTAATCTTCACCATTTACAGGATAACCATTACCATTTTTAAACTTAGGAATATAAGTTAATTGTTTAGAGTCATCTACTGTCACTTCAAAGATTACATCTGACTTTACATAGCCTGCTGGTGCTTCAGTTTCTTCTATTGTATATTTACCTCCTGGCATATCTCCAAAAGATACCTTGCCATCTTTATCAGATGTTACTGTAGAGATAACATCACCATTTTCATCTTTTATCACAAAAGTTGCACCAGCTACAGGGTTGTTTCCCTTGTCTAGTTTTGTAAGTCCGACTTGACGAGTTTCAAAGGCTTCGTTTGTAATAGTGATTTTTGTCGCCTTATCTGTATCATTTGAAGTAGAAGGAACTATTTTTTGGTCTTGGAGTTTAGCTTGTTTTCCTGTGTCCTCATTTGTCAACCAATCATATGTTAGGCTATCGCCTTTTCCAGTTACCTTTACCAAAAATCCCCAATCATTTGCAAATCTTTCTTTTGGTAGACTTATTTGATATCCGGTTTTTTTCAAGAAATCATCATATATGTTATCACTACCATTAATCGGATAGGTATGTGGATAGTTTAATACACTTCCTCCTAATTTTTCTATATGCGATTCCACAGTTTGGCTAGTCATATAAGATTTGAAGTCTTTTCTTTGGTAATTTGGATCTACGTCAAAAACTTCTACAGTTGATACACTACCATTATCCATTCTAAGGTTAAGTCTAGTGTCTCTATTTGTAGAGCCACCTCTTTGTTCTTCATTGGCTTTAAGGAAGATGTAAGTTGTAACATTTCCCTTAGCATCCTTGGTTGCATATTGCATTGCGTTCATATAGTCAGGATAACCACCGTGTTCAACTGTTTGAGTTGGATTAGCTCCTGCAGATATGCTGGCAGGACCACCTTCAAGGCTTACTCTTCCTTCTTTATCAATATTTATTGTTGCATTTTCTTGATTTGATTTGTAGCCATTTGGAGCTTTTGTTTCAAATATTGTATATGTTCCTGGTGCTATGTTATTAAATACAGCTTCACCATTCGCATCTGTGATTACTTCTGGTCCACCTAAGAGTTTGAACTTAGCTCCTGCTAGTTTCTTTTCAGGGTCTTTTTTATCTGTCTTTACTATAGTAAAGCTTGCCCTCTTTGGAACTTCTTCTACTGTTCCCCTGTTGTGGATATTGTATCCCTTTGTGTTTGGATCGTAGTAGTTGTGATTTTCGTAATAGGATATAGTTTTGCCATTATATGTTTTATCAGTTGGGAAAGTTTGAACTATTTTTGGCTGTGTCTTTGTGAATTTCCTTTCACTTTGTATATTCCATACTTTTACAGTAGGTATTGTTATAGATCTACTTGCTTGTGCACCTGGTGTTTCTTCATCAACACTTGTAGAACCTAATTCGTTTTTGGAATCACTTGGGTCTACTGCCTTAAGAGTTTGAGCTGGCATGTTTAGACCTTGGTCAAGATTCCAATTTTGGTTTACATAGATGTCTTTATATTTGGAAATCATTACTCCAGCAAGACTTAGTGGTTTCTTTTCGTCTGTGTTGAAACTTGTGTCATAGCCGTAGACTGCGATTGTACCAACTGTTTGGTTTGTGTTTGGATTTTCTCCTTTTTCTGGCATTGGATTTACATTTTGTTGTGTTTGTCCAACTTGAACCATCTTTCCTGAAGTTGTGTCAATTTTATAAACTGCAACTTGTCCTTTTTGTAAAGTTTGGTTATCACTTAGCTTTCTTGTTTCCCAAGGTAGTTTTGTATCAGCTGGCTTTTCTTTCGTACCTTTGTCATCACCAGTTGATATTGCATCTGTCACAGTCCATCTAGCTTCAGATTCTGATTTGAATTCTCCTAGGACTGTTGTCCTATTGTTCATACCTGATCTTATAGGTGTGGCTTCTTTTACCTTGTCAGCTGGCCAGCCATTCATAACAAATCTCTTGGCACCAACTTTGTTTTTGGCAGTAAGGATGATAGAAATATCCATCATGTACTTTTCTTGCATACCTTGAACTGGTGTGTAGAAGTTATATGTTATTTCTTTAATACCAGCTTTTGGAGCATGGTGTTTTGAATCGTGAATACCAAAGGCTTTTTCAAGTTGATCGTCTAACTCTACATTACTATTTTGGAATTCACCAAGACCGGATCCTACAACTTCAGTGAAATTAACCTTAAGTCCTAGTTCATTTAGGTCAGTATCTGATGACACTTTGATAGTCCAGTTGTAGCCATCTAGTTTTCCATCTTTTATAACAGGGATTGCATAAGCATCTGTGTCTACCCTGTAGTTAGAATCGTCAGGTTCTATGATTTTTATAACATCATTTCTGCCTGGTTCGATAATAGAACCTGCTGGTTTACCATTTTTGTCGATTTTTTGTGGAACAAGGTCTTTTGGTGCTTTAACTCCAAGTCCCGACACTTTGTTAGTTACTGTGAAATTACCATTAACATCAACTTTTATATTATCCACATTATAGTCAACAGGAATTTCTAGTGGTATTTGTAAATCTTTAGTTATAGGTTTTACCAGATTATAAGTTATGGAATTTGCAGTTTTACTATAAGTTGGTTTTGCTATAACATTTCCATCTTTATCTGTTATAGCTTTTAGACTTGATGAATCATTTACTGTAAGCTTATCATCTAGCTTGATAGTGAATGATTGTGTGGTTGGAATATTTCCATTAGCAACTGAAGCATCAAACCTCGTTCTTATTATAAACTTCTTGTTCTTTAAATTTGATTTTTCTTCTTCAGTAAGTGGATCAGAACCCATCGCAGCCATCAAAACTTGTGGTGTAAAGTTCTTGTCGGCATCTTTTTCTATTAATGCTTTGATTGCATCTTTGTTATCGTCCATTAGCTTTGCTTGTTCTTGTTGTGTTAGGTGATATTTTGCTTCAAAGCTTGCTAATAATGCTTGAACTTCTTTTAATCCGTTTGCTTTTACTGATAGGATTGCTTTTAGTTCACGGTCTGCTTTTTGAAGATTAGTAAGTCCGAAGAATTCTTTGATGCCTTCCAATAATCCTTTTGTTTCTTTGCTGACTTGTTTTTTGTCAGTTGTCTTATTGTCTTCTTTATTATTAGCATCTTTTTTGTCTTCTGGTTTTTTGATGTCTTCTTTTTTGTCTTGCAATGCTTTTTCAAATTCTTCTGCTTTTTGTTTTCTTTCTTCTGGTGTTGCAGGTTCTTTTTTGATTTCTTCTGTTGTTTCCTTCTTCTTTATAATAGGTTCTTCTTGTTCTTCTTCTGAGCCTTGTACTAATCCAAGAAGTTTTTTGTTTTCAAGGTCTTTTTTCGCTTTTTCTTCAGCGGCTCTTTTAGCTTCCGCTTCAGCTTGTTCTTTTGCAAGTTGTTCTTGTTTTGCTTTTTCTTCTGCTTCTGCTTTTTGTTTTGCTTCGGCTTCTGCTTTTAACTTTTCAGCTTCTGCTTTGGCTTTGGCGTCTGCTTCTTGTTTTGCCTTGGCATCTTTTTCTGCTTTGGCTTTTTCTTCAAGAGCTTTTTGTTCTTCTGTTTTTTTAGCTTCTTCTGCTTTTATTTTTTCAGCTTCTTCTTTTGCCTTAGCGTCTGCTTCTTGTTTTGCTTTTGCATCGGCTTCTTCTTTTGCCTTAGCATCTGCTTTTGCTTTTTCTTCGGCTTCTTTCTTTGCTTTTTCTTCAGCTTCGGCTTTTGCCTTGGCATCTGCTTCTGCTTTGGCTTTGGCGTCTGCTTGTGCTTTTGCTTCGGCAACTTCTTTTTTGTGTTCTATTGATGATGTAACTTCAGCTGGTAATTGTTCTGTTTGATATGTGCTGTAAGTTTTATCATCTAATATAGCTGCAAATAAGTCTGCGCTTTGTTTTACTTCAAGTGGATTATTGTCATCCTTATTAAGAGCTATTGTTGTAAGTTTGCTGTCAACTGCTTTGTCAACTTTGAAGTCGAAGATGTAAGTACGGTTGTGTTTGTCACCTTCTGGTACTTCGCCATCTTGTTGAAGTCTGCGTTCTTCTGCAAGTTGAAGTCTGTGTTGTTCTGTTGATTTAAGATCTTCTGGAAGTTTGTTGAACAATCCTTCTTTATCAAAATCAAATTCTGGAACAACTTTTAGGCTGTATACTTTGTAGTCGTCTCCAAAGTCTTCCTTGTCAGCTTGAGGCACGTAGTTGTTATGGATTCTGTATTTTCCATCTTCTTGTACTACGGATACATCCAAGCTCACTCCTTGATCTTTGAGTGATTTGTCCACTCTGTCGAATTCTTTGTGAGCCTCTTCTACTGTATCAAATGTCCTCTCGTCATAAAGACTAAAATCCTTTCTAACTAATAGTTTGATGTTAGAATTGACGTTCGTAGTGTTCAATACAAACTTGACGTTCGTATCTGTGTCCAAATTCTTGTCATCAATTACTGTAGCGAGGTTCAATGAAAAGTTGGCATAGGTATCCTGTTTCAAGGTCTCGAGCTTTTGTATTACGTATCTCTTGTCGAGCTCTTCCTCCTTAGCAAATGATGTTATGGCTGGAACGCATGATTGTATGAACATCAGCATTACCATGACTAACGCCGTTAGTCTATCAAATATTTTCTTCATTTTAACCTCCTGAATTACTTGATTTTTATTTCAAATGTTAGTTTTTTGATATTTATTATACTAATTTTATTCTCTACTGCTTTACATGCATTTAGAATAAAATACTACAAACATTCAGCTAATTAATGCATATCGTTTGCATTTATCTTCTTAACATAAAGAAAGAATCAGCCCAACATATTTTATGAATAATGTTGCCTGACTCTGTTAGTTCTAAATAAAATGCATTGCTTTTTATATCCATTATAATTACGTTTGCTTCTGTTTTTATGTAATATATATTTGCATGTACTATTTATGTGTAAATATTACCATACTATATAAGAAATGTCAATTTACAAGTTTTGTTCATATTTTTTTAATGACTTTTTGATGTTTTGTAAATAAAATTTTATTAAATATTTACAAATTACTTTTTAAATAGATTTTATTTGTTTTGTTTTTATCTTATTACTGACTAATTTGTTGTATTTTACTTTATATTATGAAATTAATTGCTAATTTGATATTTATTTTAATTTTTTCGTTCAAATATTGCCTTGTATATTTAGCAAGCTATAACATAAAAATTTAAGAATATTTTTATAAATTTACGGATTATTTTAAGTAAACGTTATAATTTATAGATTTTAGACAGGAATTTTTTGATATAATTTGTTACTAAGAGCGGAAAATATCGTATCGTTTGCAAATTTTTTTAAAATTTGTTTAAATTTATTAAATATTTGTGATTATTTTGAAAATAATTGGGTATAAGATAAGGTTTATTTATTTGAATTGAAAATATATCGAATTATGAAGAAATAAAAAAAGACTATAGTAATCATGATGATTGCTATAGTCTTGGCGAACGATAGAGGATTCGAACCCCCGACCTTCTGGTCCGTAGCCAGACGCTCTATCCAGCTGAGCTAATCGTTCATATACAACAAAACAGATGTATGCACATCTGTTGTTGTCTGGAGCGGAAGACGAGACTCGAACTCGCGACCCTCGCCTTGGCAAGGCGATGCTCTACCACTGAGCCACTTCCGCATGAATTCTTTTGGTGGAGGAGGGTGGATTTGAACCACCGAAACATAAAGTAACGGATTTACAGTCCGTCCCCTTTGGCCACTCGGGAACTCCTCCGTAATCCTTTATTTAAAAAGGATTTGTGGAGCTGGTGGGAGGACTTGAACCCCTAACCTACTGATTACAAGTCAGTTGCTCTACCAATTGAGCTACACCAGCATACTTGGCGACCCGGAACGGACTTGAACCGTCGACCTCCAGCGTGACAGGCTGGCATTCTAACCAACTGAACTACCGGGCCTTGTGTTAGAATTTCATTTTCGTTTTGTTTATAAAAAATATATGGTGGGCGATACAGGGCTCGAACCTGTGACCCCCTGCTTGTAAGGCAGATGCTCTCCCAGCTGAGCTAATCGCCCATATATCTGGTGACCCTACCGGGATTCGAACCCGGGATACCGCCGTGAAAGGGCGATGTCTTAACCGCTTGACCATAGGGCCTT